>JACZUY010000228.1 GCA_022572945.1 Pseudomonadota bacterium | reverse complement strand
GCAGGCCGGGATCGGCTGGCAGGGCAAGCACACCAACCTGGTGTCGCGCGACTTCGGCTCGTGGCTGTTCCTCGGCGAGCTGTTCACCACGCTCGCGCTACCCCCCGATGACGCCGAAACCGACCATTGCGGCTCGTGCCACGCGTGCCTCGACGCCTGCCCGACGGACGCGTTCCCGGCGCCCTACCAGATCGACGCGACGCGCTGCATTTCGTACCTCACGATCGAGCACAAGGGCCACATCGCGCCCGAGTTCCGCGAGGCGATCGGCAACCGCATTTACGGCTGCGACGACTGCCTCGCAGTGTGCCCGTGGAACAAGTTCGCGACGCAGACGCGCGAATACGCCTTCGCGCCGCGCGCCGAGCTCACCGCGCCCCGGCTCGCCGATCTCGCCGCGCTCGACGACGCAGGCTTCCGCCGCATCTTCTCTGGTTCGGCGATCAAGCGGTTGGGACGCGACCGCTTCGTCCGCAACGTACTGATCGGACTCGGCAATTCGGGCGATCCGTCGCTCGCCCCCGCCGCCGAGGCGCGGCTTGGCGATGACTCAGCCCTGGTGCGCGCGATGGCGGTGTGGGCGCTCTCGCGCCTGCTCGACGGTCATGCCTTCGCTGGCCTGCGCGCCCGCCACTTGGCCGAAGAATCCGACCCCGACGTGCGCGCGGAGTGGCGGGGATAGAACGATCCGATGGCCAAGGAATATTTTGGGAAGCTGCGATCCTTGCTCGAGGTCACGATTAGAAATCTGCCGCCGGGCGTCGGGGTCGAGATCAAGCATTTCTTCAGCGGCGCGGCGGCCTACGCGAACGGCCGGATATGCATCTCGCTGACGACCGTGGGCCTCGCTATGAAATTGCCTCAAGACGGCTGCGCCCGACTGATCGAGGATGGCGCCCGGCCGCTTCGATATTTTCCCAACGCCCCGGTCAAAAGGCAGTACGTGATCGTTCCTGAAGATCTTCATGAAGACGAGGATCGACTGCGGTTCTGGGCCAGGACATCGATCGATTACGCACTCACGCTGCCCCGGCCCAAACCACGAAGGCGCCGGAAGCCGGAGTCATAGCGTCCAGCGTCACGCCGGAATGTTGCCGGGAATACCGGCTCACTTGGCGTCCATGCGTTCGAGATTGGCCCGGGCGGCGTCCGCGCCGCCAGCGCCGCGCCGCGGCTCACGCCAGCGCCGCCAGGGTGTCGTCGAAGCGGTCGAGGAAGGCGTCGCACACCGCCTCGTCGTGGGCCACCGAGAGGTAGAGCTTGGTGCCCATCGGGTTGAGGAAGACGCCGCGCTCGACCAGGCCGAGCATCATCGCCCGGCCGCGGGCGGCGTCGCCGCGCCGGGTCGAGCGGTAGTCGCGCACCGGCAGGTCCGAGAACACGACCTGGGCGAGCGGTCCGTCGCCGATGACCTGCGCGGTCTCGCCGCGGCCGTCGAGGACGCGGCGCAGGCCGTCGCGAAGATAGCGCCCGAGCCGGTGCAGATGCTCGTACGTGCCGGCCCCGGCGAAGACCCCCAGCGCCGCGCGCGCCGCGGCGGTCGAGATCGGGTTGCCGCCGAGCGTCGACGCCATCCACACGTAGGACTCGCTGCCCAGGCGGTCCTCGCGCACCATGTCCATGATCCCGGCGTGCCCGCCGAACGCGCCGATCGGGTAGCCGCCGCCGAGCGCCTTGCCGTAGGCGACGAGGTCGGGGACCACGCCGTAATATTCCTGCGCGCCGCCGTAGGCGAGGCGGAAGCCGGTCACGACCTCGTCGAACAGCAGCAGCGCGCCGTGGTCGCGGGCGAGATCGCGCAGGCCTTCGAGGAAGCCGTCGACGGGTGGCGTGCAGCGCTGCAGCGGCTCGACGATGACGCCGGCGATGACGCCGGCGTTCGCCTCGACGATCGCGCGCGTCGTCGCCAGGTCGTTGAACGGCGCGACGAGCACGAGGTCCTCGACCAGCGGCCCGATCCCCGCGCTCGACGGGTCGGGCTCGGGAAACGGCTTGAGCTCGCGCGGGAACAGGCTGGTCACGCCGACCTCGTTGGCGCCGTGGTACGCGCCTTCGAACTTGAGGATCTTCGGCCGCCCGGTGAACGCCCGGGCGAGGCGCTGGCAGTACATCGTCGCCTCGGTGCCCGAGGCGCAGAAGCGCAGGCGCTCGCACGCCGGGCTCAGGCGCACGATCTCTTCAGCGAGCAGCAGCGCGTTCTCGGTGACGTACGCGAAGTTGGCGCCGAGCGCCGCTTGGCGGGTCACCGCTTCCGTCACCTCGGGGCGCGCGTGGCCGACGAGCGACGAGCCCCAGCCCATGGTGAAGTCGAGGAACTCGCGGCCTCGCGTGTCCCACAGCCGGCAGCCTTCGCCGCGGTCGATCACCAGCGTGAGCCCGGGCGGCAGGTTGAACTCACCGTTGGAGCCGGCGGGAAAGACGGCGAGCGAACGTTCGGCAAGGCTCGGCATGGCGGCGCTCCTGACGGGTGTGACGGGGCTCGACCCCGGGCGGATAATACCAGCGGTCATTATGATTGACTCATAATGACCGCTGGCAAGCGCGCCGGCTTTGATCGCAATAATTGGTCGCCGCCGCCCATGCGACGTAAGGCTGCGTGCCGATTGAACGCCCATCGGTCATTCTTGATGGCCGATGGTATAAGTTGCCAGTTTAGCGGCGCGCGCAAGCGCCGCGCGCGCGCTACCGGGGAGCCCAGTCGATGCCGCCCTCCAGCCCGCCCCGCCGGCTGTTCTGCTTCGGCCTCGGCTACGTCGCGCGGGCGCTCGCCGGGGCGCTGGGTCCGCAAGGCTGGGCCGTCGCCGGCACCTGCCGGTCGGAGGACAAGCGGCGCGCGCGCGAGGCCGGCGGCATCGAGGCCTTTCTCTTCGACGGCGAAGCGCCGCTCGCCGACGCGCGCGCCGCGCTCGCCGGGACGACGCAGCTTCTGGTCTCGCTCCCGCCCGGCGCCGGCGGC
>JACZUY010000061.1 GCA_022572945.1 Pseudomonadota bacterium | reverse complement strand
GCCCAGTGGGTGAGCGGCTCTCTGAGAGTTCTTTCGAACGGCACACCGGTCCTGCTGCTCGACAGTCAGGCGATCTGTGCGCCCACCGGCACCCCGTTGCTGGTCACCGTTGCACAAGTACGGGTCCTTGGAACGTGAGCAAAACATGAACGTCGACTTTCCTTATCATTTCAGCAGTGAGGGCCGCACCGCCGGCACCGACGACGCCGGCCACATTCGCGATCTGATCCAACAGGTGTTGTTCACCACACCCGGTGAACGGGTCAATCGGCCGACGTTCGGCAGCGGCGTGATGCAGCTTGTCTTTGCGCCCAACAGCGGAGAGCTGGCCACCGCGACCCAGGCACTGGTTCAGGGGGCGCTTCAGGAATGGTTGGGGGACCTGATCGAGGTGCGACAGGTGGAGATCGACAGTGAAGATGCGAGCTTGCGGGTCACCGTCGAATACGTTATTCGCCGCACCGAGACACTGCAGACGGTCGAGTTCACGCAGGGGGGGACTTCGTGATGATTTACTTCTGCTGCGATGAGCTGCGTCGGAACGCCGTGAAGGCTCATGCGACGCTGAACGGTATCGACTTTCTCGAGGTGCTGGATGATCCAGATCTTCCTGACGACCAACGCCAGCGCATGCTGTTCGTGCACTTCGTCAAGCCCCTCAGCATGGGCGCGCTGACCAAAGACAATGTGCGCATCAACGGCGGCGAGCGCATTCGCAATATCGTTGTAGCCAGCGTGAGCATCGGCACAGGCGACGACGACCACATCTTGACCGTCCAAGTGGAACAGCCGGGCGACTTCTCGACGTATCGACTGTCCCTGGTCCAGTCCGTGACCGTTCCGAATCCGCCGACCGGATTCGACCCGCGCCTCTCGCAGGTCGATTTTTCCTTCAAGGTCGAATGTCCGAGCGACTTCGATTGCAAGCCCCAACGCATCTGTCCGCCGCAGGCGCTGATTCAGCCGGAAATCGATTATTTGACCAAGGACTATGCGACCTTCCGCCAACTGATGCTCGACCGCATCTCGCTTCTTAGCCCGAAGTGGACGCAGCGCAATACCGCCGACCTGGGCGTGACCCTGGTGGAACTGCTGGCCTTCGTGGGCGACTACCTGAGTTATCAGCAGGATGCGATTGCGACTGAGGCCTATTTGGGCACGGCGCGCCGCCGGGTGTCGGTTCGCCGCCACGCCCGGTTGGTGGATTATTTCATGCACGACGGCTCTAATGCTCGCACCTGGGTGCAGCTCGAAGTGGACGCCGACGTTGCAAAGGTCTCGTCCGGCGACCCCGCGGCTGTGCCGAAGGGCACCGCGCTGTCCACAGGCATCGTGGATCAGCCCATTATTCTTCCTGATGATGATGCGGCGCGCAAGTGGTTTGAGGGGAAGATATGGGCAAGCGGCCCGTATTGCCCGCACTGCGGATCGATCAACGTTCAGACGCCGATCACGCACAAATCCATGACGCACCGTTGCCGGGATTGCGAAGGTCGGCCACAATTCAGCCTTAAGACCGGCAATATCATGGAAGGCTCCAAGCTGGGCTATCAGACTTGGGCAATCGCCATCTATCTTGTCACGACCAGCCTGAAGGGCGTTTCGTCCATGAAGCTGCATAGGGATTTGGAAATCACGCAAAAAACTGCATGGCACTTGGCACACCGCATCCGCAAGACGTGGAGTGGTTCAGGCGCGCTATTCGCCGGCCCGGTCGAGGTCGATGAGACCTATATCGGGGGCAAGGTCAAAGGGAAGGGGCGCGCGTACAAGGGCAACAAGACCCCGGTCGTTGCGCTGGTCGAGCGGAAACGCGAAATGGTGCTGCTCGCGCATTTGCGCAACCACGTGCATCTCGTGGACTTCGAGCCCGGCCGCGTCGAGTTCCGCCCCACCGAGGCAGCGCCCACGACGCTCGCCAACGAGCTTGGCGAGAAGCTCGGAACCTGGACCGGCGAGCGCTGGGTGGCGGTGGTGTCGGGCGAGGAGGGCGCGCCGACGATCGACGAGCAGGAGCGCGCGGCGCGCGCGCGCGAGGTCGCCGAGGCGAGCCGGCACCCGCTCGTCGCCGCGGTGCTCGAGACCTTCGACGACGCCGAGATCATCGACGTGCGGCGGCGCGGGCCATCGCCCGACCCCGGGAAAGGAGACTCATGACCAACCTTGGCCAAATGTTGAAACAGGCGCAGCAGATGCAGGCCAGAATGGCCGAGATGCAGGCGCAGCTCGAGGGCATCGAGATCGACGGCAGCGCCGGCGGCGGACTGGTCACCGTGACGCTCAGCGGCAAGGGCCTGCTGCGCCGGCTCAAGATCGACCCGTCGCTCGTCGACGCGGACGACATCGAGGTGCTCGAAGACCTCATCGTCGCCGCCTTCAATGACGCCAAGGCCAAGGTCGAATCCCGTATCAAGAGCGAGATGCGGGAGCTCACCGGTGGCCTCGAGCTGCCGCCCGGAATGAGTTTGCCGTTTTGAGGAAGCAAGCAGGTATCAGCTATCAGCCGTCAGCTTTCAGCCGTCAGCTATCAGCCGTCAGCTTTCAGCCGTCAGCTTTCAGCCGTCAGCTTTCAGCCGTCAGCTTTCAGCTACCAGGCTGGCTTGTTAGATGCTGATTACTGAAAGCTGATAGCTGAAAGCTGAGTGCTGACAGCCATGCCGACCTCCGACATCGACCGGCTGATCCAGTGCCTCGCCAAGCTCCCGGGGCTGGGGCCGCGGTCGGCGCGGCGCGCGACGCTCGAGCTTCTGAAGCGGCGCGAGGCGCTCCTCGACCCGCTGGTTGCGGCGCTCGCGCAGGCGGCCGAGCATGTGCGCGCCTGCGCCGCCTGCGGCAATCTCGACGCCGATGACCCCTGCGGCATCTGCCGCGACGCGCGCCGCGACGCGTCGGTGATCTGCGTCGTCGAGGGGGTGGCGGACCTGTGGGCGCTCGAGCGCGCCGGCGCTTACCGAGGCCGCTATCACGTGCTCGGCGGCGTGCTGTCCGCGCTCGACGGCGTCGGCCCCGGCGACCTCAACCTGTCGGCGCTGGTCGCCCGCGCGCGCGACGCGCAAGTGCGCGAGGTCATCCTCGCCACCAGCGCCACCGTCGACGGCCAGACCACGGCGCACTACATCACCGACCGGCTCGCCGATTGCGACGTCGCCGTCTCGCGCCTGGCGCAGGGCGTGCCCGTGGGCGGCGAGCTCGAATACCTCGACGACGGCACCCTCGCCGCCGCGCTCAAGGCCCGCCGGCCGTTCTGAAGGCGTGATTGGCGTCTCGACACCCGAGACAAGTTGTACGGCGATTTCAATTTTCGGGGGTGCTCGCCTAGCTAACTCTCGGCGCCATCGCTATCTGAACTCTCGGAGCCATCGCTATCTGAACTCTCGAGCATCGCTATCTAAGAACGTGATGGCGGGCTGAATTTCTTCGGCTTCGCCCTCGATCACATCGCCGGGTACCGCCACTATGACCTGATAGGCCGGCAAGTTCCTGGGCATCTCACCCTTCTTCGACGGCCTCACGCCAAGCCCAACGAGTCTGCGAGCACGGGGCAGCAACCGAGTGTTGATGGAGCCTGCAAGCTTGGAGAAACCATCGATCGCCGACTTCAGGCCCTTGCCCACGTGTTCAACATGGCCAATTGCCACCGCGACACTTTCAAGCAGGGATTGGCTCGCCTCCACAATTCGCTCTTGGTTCTCCGCCTGACGCCCGAGGTCAATATCGACTCGTGCAAAGGCAACAAGAGACGCCAAACCTGTGGGACCAGCTAAGATGATTTCAGACTTGGCTGCTTTTTGAGGGAATTCGGAATCCGCGATTCGGATCTTCTCAACGGCACCTTCATTCGGCAGATACATGACATTCAAAAGCCGTCGTATATTGCCGGACCGACCGACCTTCCGCGAACTCTCCAAAACGGCGCTCCTATAGTCCTTATCGGCGAGAGATCGCAGATGTAAATTCATGGTCTTCGCGAGGCTCGCGTATGCCTCTTCTTCGGATTCGGTCCCCTCGGCTTGCGCGATCTCAAGAAGGAACTTCGATGCCTTGCTGTCGATCACGAGATATGCTTCGCCCGGAAGAAAGACCACGGCATCAGGACGCAACCGCTTGCCGTCGCCTTCGCTGGTAACCGTGTATTGCATTACGAAATCGCGTCCGGGCTCGAGCCCGAATGATTTGAGAGTGTTCTCCAAGCCGATCTCAGCGAAATAACCCGCGCCACCGGGAGTGGAAAGCGCGCGCCATACCGTATCGACCATTTCCTTGCTTTGCTTCACCTGATCGTTGAGCGAGGCCACTGCCTTGACGACGCCCTCAAACTGCTGATGCAGCTCCCCAGTGGTTTTTTTGATGCGCTCTTCAGTTTCTTTTTTTGCGGATTCACTCTCCCTCTTGTGGTCGTCGAGGAGCTTCGACGACATTTCGCTCGCAGATGAAAGCGCGGCGGCCTTAGCCGCCTCGATGGTCCGGGTTTTAACGTCTTCCCAGTCGCCCATCCGCTCTTCCAGGCTCTTAAGTCGCTGGCGGGCGAGGGCACCCCATAACACCGCAGTCACCGCGATGAGCGCAATGATCGCGAGCACGGCCGAAAGCGCCAGGGTGATCGGTTCCATGGACGCAAGCTAGCACGGGGAACGCGTCGGCGGCAGTGGGCGCTTGACGCCCCCGCCGCGAGACCATAGGTAAACCCGTGTCGTAGCCAAACCGCCGGTTTTCGTGTGCCATGGCGATCCTGTCCGTCATCATCGCCCCCGACCCGCGGCTGAAGGTCAAGTCGGACCCGGTCGAGCGCGTCGACGCCGCGCTGCGCAAGCTGATGGACGACATGCTCGAGACCATGTACGACGCGCCCGGCGTCGGGCTGTCGGCGATCCAGGTCGGCGTGCCGAAGCGGGTGATCGTCGTCGACGGGGCGCGCCCGGACGAGGAGCGGGCGCCCCACCGGCTGGTCAATCCCGAGCTTCTGTGGACCTCCGGGGAGACCGTGGTCATCGACGAAGGCTGCCTGTCGTTTCCCGACCTCTACGCCGAGGTCGAGCGCCCGGCGGCGATCACCGTCCGCTACCGCGACGAGCACAACGAAGTCCGGGAGCTCGACGCCGACGGCCTGCTCGCGCGCTGTATCCAGCACGAGATGGACCACCTCGAGGGCGTGCTGTTCATCGAGTACCTGTCGGCGGTCCGCCGCAACATCATCCTCCGCAAGCTGAGCAAGGTGCGCAAGGCGAAGGAACGCAAGAGCGCCTGACCATGACGCGCCTGCGCCTGGCATTCATGGGCACGGCGGCGTTCGCCGTCCCGGCGTTGCGGGCGCTCAATGAGGCCGGGCACGAACTTGCGTGTATCTACACCCAACCGCCGCGCCCCGCCGGCCGCGGCCACAAGCCGCGGCGATCGCCGGTGCACGACGAGGCCGAACGCCTCGGGCTCGCGGTCCGCACGCCGGCGACGCTCGGGGACGCGGCCGGGCAGCAGGCGTTCGCCGAACTCGGCCTCGACGCCTGCGTGGTCGCGGCCTACGGCCTGATCCTGCCGGCGCCGGTGCTCGAGGCGCCGAAGCTGGGCTGCGTCAACGTCCATCCGTCGCTGGTGCCGCGCTGGCGCGGGCCGGCGCCGATTCCGCGGACCATCGAGGCCGGCGACGCCGAGACCGGGGTCACCATCATCGGCATGGACGAGGGCGTCGATACCGGGCCGGTCGTGCTGGTCGAGCGCGTTGCCGTGGCGGTGGGCGCGACCGCGGGCGACCTCCACGACGCGCTCGCCGAAATCGGCGGCCGGCTCGTGGTCGCGGCGCTCGACGGGCTCGTGGGCGGGACCCTGACGCCGGCGCCGCAGGCGGCCGACGGTGCGGTTTACGCGGCCAAGCTGACCAAGGAAGACGGCCTCCTCGACTGGCGGCGGCCGGCGGCCGAGCTCGAGCGGCAGGTGCGGGCGCTCGCGCCCCGGCCGGGCGCGCGATTCGATCTGGCGGGCGCCGCGGTCAAGGTGCTGGCCGCCGAGTTGGCCCCCGGCGAAGGGGCGCCCGGAACGCTGCTCGCCGACGACTTCACGGTCGCCTGAGAACGCCTCGATGGCGTCTTCGAGCGCCTCCAGGCGTTCTCGGGCGAGCGCGTGGCGACGGTCGCCGCCGGGCGCACCGATTCGGGAGTCCACGCGCTCGGCCAGGTCGCCCACTTCGATCTGGCAAAGGCGCGCGAGCCCGGGGTGGTGCGCGACGCGCTCAACCACCAACTCCGAGACCGGATGGTTTCGGTCCTCGCCGCGGAGGCGGTGGACGGCGACTTCCACGCCCGCTTCTCCGCGGTCGAGCGGGTCTACCGCTACCGCATCGTCAACCGCCGCGGCCCGCTCGCGCTCGACGCCGGGCGCGCGTGGTGGGCGCCCAGCCCGCTCGACGCCGATGCCATGCGCGCGGCGGCGCAAATCCTCGTCGGCGAGCACGATTTCTCGAGCTTCCGCGCCAGCCATTGCCAGGCCAAATCGCCGGTCCGGACGCTCGACGAGCTCGCCGTCGAGCGGCGCGGCGACGAGGTCGCCGTTACCGCGCGGTCGCGCTCCTTCCTCCACCACCAGGTGCGCAACATGGTGGGGACGCTCGTCCTCGTCGGCGAGGGCAAGTGGCGCGCCGAGGACGTGGCCGCCGCGCTCGCCGCCCGCGACCGCGAGGCCGGCGGCCCCACCGCCCCGGCCGACGGCCTCTACCTCGTCGCCGTACACTATTGAGCGGGGGCTAGATCAGGCTCTCGGCGGCGAGCTCGATAAAGACATCGATCACCAACTGGATAATGACGACGCCGATCGCGGTGGCGGTGGTCGACGCCAGCGCGGTGCGGGTCACGAACCACTGGTAGACGAGCACGAACACCATCACCGCGAACGGCAGTATCACACCGGGAGATCCCGGCAACAGGCCGCTCGCGTCGATCAGGTTCGCGATCAGGATGACCGCGATCTGCAACACGTTCGCCCAGTTGTAGGCGACGATCAGCGCGACGTAGCGGTCGGTAAGCCGCAGCAGCCGGGTGATGAGGATGCCGGCGACCGGAAACGCCGCCCACGAGAGGCAATAGGCGACCGTCAGCACCAGCGTCGCCCATCCGGGGTCGAACGGCCGGTCCCCCCCAGCGAACTGCATGCCGACGAGCACGGCAAAGAACGGCGCGGCGAGCAAGGCGGCGAAGAACGAGCGCCAGAACCCGGGGATCGAGAGATCGAACCAGGCCATGCCGCCGGCGTCGAAACGCATCAGTCGCCAGGCGCCGTAAAGCGCCGAGACGACATCGCGCGAACTCGGCATCAGGCGCCGAAGTAGGCGTCGAGGACGGCCGCGTAGGTGTCGGTGAGCGCGCGCAGATCGGCGACGGCGACGCGCTCGTCGACCTTGTGCGCGGTCTCGCCGACGAGGCCGAACTCGGCGACCGGGCAGTGGTCCTTGATGAACCGCGCGTCGGAGGTGCCCCCCGTGGTGCCGAGTTCGGGCCGCGTTCCGCAGGCGCGCTCGACGGCATCGACGATCAGCGCGCTCAACCGCCCCGGCGGGGTGAGAAACGCCTCGCCGCCGATCCGAATCTTGAGCTCGTGGTCGCCGGCGTGGGCGGCGCACGTCTCGCGCAGCCATGCGGCCAGGCTGTCGCCGGTGTGGTTGTCGTTGAAGCGGATGTTGAACGTCGCCTTGGCCTGCGCCGGGATGACGTTCTCCGCCGGGTTGCCGACGTCGACGGTGACGACCTCGAGGTTCGAGGCCGGGAAGTGCTCGCTGCCGTCGTCGAGCACATGGTCGTAAAGCGCCGCCAGGGTGCGTACCATGCGGCGCGCCGGGTTGTCGGCGAGATGCGGGTAGGCGACGTGCCCCTGCACGCCGCGCACCGTGAGCCAGCCGGTGATCGAGCCGCGGCGGCCGATCTTGACCATCTCGCCGAGGCGCGCCGGATTCGTCGGCTCGCCGACGAGGCACGCGTCGAGCGTCTCGCCGCGCTCCGCCATCCATTCGAGGACTTTTCGCGTGCCGTTGATCGCGGCAGCTTCCTCGTCGCCGGTAATCAGCAGGCTGATCGAGCCCGCGAACGCGTCGCCGCGGGCTTCGAGGAAGCGCGCCGCGGCGGCGGCGAAGCACGCGACCGCGCCTTTCATGTCGACGGCGCCGCGGCCGTAGACGACGCCGTCGATCAACTCAGCCCCGAACGGATCGACCGACCACGCGGCTGAATCGCCGACCGGCACCACGTCGGTGTGTCCGGCGAAGCAGAAGTTGGGCGCGGCCGAGCCGACGCGGGCGTAGAGGTTGTCGACGTCCGCGGCTCCGGGTTCGGAGAAGGTGAGGCGATGGCAGGTGAAACCGAGCGGCTCGATCGCCGCCACGAGCACCCCGAGCGCGCCGGCGTCGTCGGGCGTGACGCTGGGGCAGCGGATCAGCGCCCGGGTCAGCGCGACCGGATCGACGGGCCCGCTCACGCGCGCAACAGCTCGTTGATCGAGGTCTTGGCGCGGGTGCGCTCGTCCACGCGCTTGACGATGACCGCGCAGTAGAGGCTGGGATCCTCGGGGCGTTTGCCGGGCAGCGTGCCCGGCACCACCACCGCGTAGGAGGGCACCCGGCCGTAGTGGATCTCGCCCGTGGCGCGGTCGACGATCTTGGTCGAGGCGCCGATGTAGACGCCCATCGAGAGCACCGCGCCCTCCTCGACGATGACGCCTTCGGCGACCTCGCTGCGCGCGCCGATGAAGCAGTTGTCCTCGATGATCACCGGCTCGGCCTGCAACGGCTCGAGCACGCCGCCGATGCCGACGCCGCCCGAGATGTGACAGTTCTTGCCGATCTGGGCGCAGCTTCCCACCGTCGCCCAGGTGTCGATCATGGTGCCCGAGTCGACGTAGCCGCCGAGGTTGACGAAGCACGGCATCAAGATCACGCCGGGGGCGATGTAGGCCGAACGGCGCACCACGCAACTCGGCACGGCGCGAAACCCGGCGGCGCGGAAGCGCGCGTCGTCCCAGCCGTCGAACTTGGACGGCAGCTTGTCGAACCACGGCGCGTTGCCGCCCGGACCACCGGGGATGGGCGCCATGTCGTTGAGCCGGAACGACAACAGCACCGCCTTCTTGAGCCACTGGTTGACCCGCCACGCGCCGTCGATCTTCTCGGCGACGCGCAGGCGCCCGGCGTCGAGTTCGTCGAGCGCGGCGCCGACCGCCGCGCGCAGCTCTCCGCCGGTGGCGGGCGTGACCTCGCCACGCCGGTCCCAGCCGTCGTCGATGATGGTTTCGAGCTCGGATGGCGTCATCTCAGGAAACCCGGGTCCGGTGGGGCGGGCGGGAGCGCCCTAAAGTTGTTCGCGGCGCAGGGGCTGTCAACCGGGTCACGCGGCCGGCGCGCCGTCGCCGAGGCCGGCCAGCCAGCCGGTGAGGTCGTCGATGACGAGGTCGATGTACGCGCCGTCGCTTCCCTCGCGCCCCCACTCGCTGTCGTTGCGCAGCCAGACGGTGGTCATGCCGATCGCGGCCGCGGGTTCGAGGTTGCGGGCGATGTCCTCGATCATCGCCGCGGCGCGCGGATCGAACGCGAACCGCGCGACCATCGCGGCGTAGGTCTCGGGGTGCGGCTTCGGCACGTACCCGGCGTCGGCGATGTCGAAGACGCCCTCGAAGTGATGGGCGACGCCGAGTCGCTCCATGACCCTTTCGGCGTGGCGCGTCGATGCGTTGGTGAACACCAGCTTGCGGCCGTCGAGCCGGGCCAGCGCGGCGTCGAGGTCGGGGCTCGGCGGCACCCGCGCCACGTCGATGTCGTGGACGAATTCGAGAAACGCCTGCGGGTCGACGCCGTGGTTGAGCATCAGGCCGCGCAACGTGGTGCCGTGCTCGCGGAAGTACGACTTCTGCACGCGCCGCGCCGCGCCGCGGTCGACGCCGAGCAGCGCGGCGACGAACGCGCCGATTTTTCGGTCGACGAGTTCGAACAGGTTGTAGCGCGCCGGGTAAAGCGTGTTGTCGAGATCGAACACCCAGGTGTCGACATCGGCGAAGAGCGCGGCGCGTGGGTCGCTGATCATGGCTCTAGGGTGGAGCGCCGCCGCGGCGCGCGCAAGGCCGTTCGCCGCCGGGCGCCGGCGGCGCGGCATGAACAGATTCTTAATCATCTGCCGACAGGATAACGCCGACGTGGTTGGGACCGCACATCCGGCGCCGGCTGGGTGGCGAGGAGTCTTGGATGAAGAGCACCGCCGGAGTTCCGGCCGTCATCACGGCGGACGACGCCGGCCGTGAGGTCGCCGTCGATCTCGCGGCGGGCTTCGATTCCAACAGCTATGGCGGAGTTTTCGTCATCGTCGACGGCGAAGGCCGGGTGGTCGAGGCAAGCCCCCTGGCGGGGCCGCTCGCGGCGGTGCTTTGCGACGGCGCGTGCGGCGCGTTGTCGGCGCTCATCGCGTGCGTGCTGGCCGCCGGCCGGGCCTGCGAGTCGGTGACGATCGAGAACGGCAAGACCTTCGACCTCGTCGCTCTGCCGGTGGCCAACGGCGGCGTCATGCTGGTCGGCCGCGAGGCGACACTCGAGCACAACCTGCGCGACGCGCTGATCGACTCCCGCGGACGTTACAAGGACCTCGTCGAATGCTCGACCGACTTCGCCTGGGAGACCGAGCGCGACGGGCGCTTCGTCTTCGTTTCCCCGCGCGGATTCCTGGGCTACAGCGCCGACGAGCTCATCGAAAACGACCCGATCGGCCTGCTGCACGAGCGGCACGACGAACCCGGACCGTTGCCGTTCCACGCCCGGCTGCCAATCGAAGGCGCGACCGTGTGGCTGCGCGCGGTCAACGGCGCCGCCGCCCGGCTCGAGACCTCGTGCGTTCCGCTGTTCGACAAGGCGGGACTGTGGATCGGCGCCCGCGGGATCTGCCGCGACGTGACCGCCGAATGGTTGCGCGGGATGACGCTGGCGCGGGCGCGCCAGCGCGAGCGGCTGGCGACGCACCTGGTCAATGCGATCCGCGAGGAGCTGGTTCCCGAGAAGCTCCTCGCACGCGCCGCCGGGACGATCGGCCGCGCGCTGGGGGGCGGCTATTGCGCGATCTACAGGGTCGGCGTCACCGGCGTGTTGCAGGGCGAGTTGCTGCATTTCGATGACGCCCAGCCGCTCGGCCGGATTGGCGATCTTGAGGGAGAACTTGGAGTCGGAGGCGACGAGTATGAAGTTCGCATCGCGCTCGCCACCGAGGGCGACCGCCCGACCCGTTATACCGAACAATCGGTCGGCGATGGTGGCGGCCGCGGTCGATGTAATTGCGGGAGCGGGGCTCTCGAGCACTTCCTTCACAGCGTGGACGGTAACGCACCGGCCCGCGCCGAGACCCCCTCCACCGGGTAGTGGGTCGGTTTGATTATGAAGAGTCATCAGCTCGTGAACACGACCCCACTTTCTCTGAAGAGACTCCCTTCCACCCCTGGCGCCGGCGCAGTATTGATGGTCGACGGAGGCGACTCTCTGCGAGCCGCCCTGGCAGGGATCAAATAGCCGGATTCGCTGTCAGCAATGGATGGGCCGGGCTCATCGTCAACGATGGTGTCACCGACAGGTTGGCTCTCGGTGAGCGTCCGATCGGGATCGAGGCCTTGGGGACGACCCACGCCATAAGCAAGACGGGCAGCGGCGGAAGAGACGTGCCGGTGGAGTTCGGTGGGCTGACCTCCTCTGCCGGGGACATCGTCTTCTGTGACGAGGACGGGATTCTCGCCACCGCCGGGGTGAGTCCCATCAAGATCTTCAAGGGCGAGGTCGGCAGTGAGAACTGTCTCCTAACGCGGATCACCGACGTGGC
>JACZUY010000227.1 GCA_022572945.1 Pseudomonadota bacterium | reverse complement strand
GCGACCGTCTCGTCGGTCACCACCACGACGCGGCGGCCGGTCAGCACCGGCGCCAGGTAACGGCCGGCGTCGGCGATCAGCCCCTCACCGACGATGATGTCGTAGCTGCGCGGCCCGAGCGCGACCTCGAGCCGCACCGGCTCCGGCGCGGTCTCGCCGGCGAGCGACGGCTCGGTCATCCGGCGGCGCCCGTTCGTTCCGGGGCGGCTTCGCCGTCTCGCCGCGCGGTGAGCGCCGAGAGGATCTTCTTGACCACGCCCTCGTGGGGGCCGTCCTCGCTGTCGACGATGATGTCGGCGTGCTCGTAGACCGGGTAGCGCTCCGCCATCAGATTGCCGAGGATCTCGCGCGGGTCGCCCTTGTGCAACAGCGGCCGGTGCTTACGCCGGGCGCAGCGCTTGACCAGGATGTCGAGCTCGGCGCGCAGCCACACCGAGACCGCCTTGTCCTGGATCAGCGCGCGGGTCTTCGGGTCGATGAAGGCGCCGCCGCCGGTGGCCATGACCCGGGGCGGGGCGTCGAGCAGGCGGGCGATGACGCGGCGTTCGCCGTCGCGAAACGCCGGTTCGCCGTAGCGTTCGAAGAACTCCGGGATCTTGCAGCCGGCGGCTTCTTCGATCTCGGCGTCGGCGTCGACGAAGGCGACGCCCAGGCGCGCCGCGAGACGGCGGCCGATCGAGGATTTCCCGGCACCCATGAGACCGACGAGGACGATGGTGCGGTGGACCGACGGGGTTGACGCGGTCATCGCCGGCAAGCGCCAGTGCGCGTATCGTTCGCCAGGCGTTGAAAGCGCCCGCGCAAGCCGGTAAGCTGCCGCAAATTCGCCATAAATCAAATCTAGCATAAAATCCAGGAATGTCGCCCCCCGCGGACCACCCACCCCGAACCTAGCGTTCTCGCAAGCCGTGCGCCAAACCGTTGAAGCCATGCCGCGACTATCAACCTTGTTTGCCGTTCTCGCGTTCGTCGCCGTCGCCGGAATCGCGGTGTTCCTGATGACCTGGGACATTCCGCCGCCGACCGCGACGGTCGAGGTGGTGATTCCCGATGACCGCTTCGCGAAGTAGCGGCGTTGTCGCCGCGCTGGTGGCGGCGGCAATCGCCGCCGCGTCGCCGCTCGCGGCGCAGGTGAGCGCCCCGCTCGACATCGTGCCGCAGCCGGTCGAGGCACCGGAGCCCGTCGTCGAGGAGTCGCTGCCCGAACCGGGGCCGGCGGCCGAAGTCGAGGTCGGCGCGGCCGCGACCGTCGATCCCGAATCGGTCGGTCTGATCGAAGAGGCCGACGGCGGGTTCGGCTTCGACATGTGGCGGGGCAGCGATCGCAGCGTCGTCGAGCGTCTGTTGCCGATGCTGCCGACGGGGCTCACCTCGCGGGCGATGAACGGCCTGGTTCGCCGCTTGCTGCTGTCGACCGCGGCGCCGCCCGCCGGGCGCGCCGAGGTCAACCTGTTGGCGCTGCGCATCGAACGTCTGGCGGCGATGGGCGATGGCGTGGCGGTCAATCACTTGATGCGCGCGTCGCCCCCCGACCTCGACGACACGATGCTCGCCGAGGTGCGGCTCGACGCGCTGCTGCTTACCGCCGACTACGTCGGCGCCTGCGCCCAGGCGCGCGATCTGGTGCGCCGCGACGACGCGCCCTACTGGGAGAAGGTGCTGATCTTCTGTCAGGCGCTGAGCGACCGGCACGACGCGGCGGCGCTGGGGCTCGCGTTGTTGCGCGAACGCGGGATCGAAGATGACGCGTTCGACACCCTGTTGCGGGCGCTGGCGGGCGACGCCGACGCCCGACTGACGAGCCTCAGGGATCCGACCGCGCTTCACATCGCGATGCTGCGCGCGGCGCGGGTTCCGGTGCCCGAGGACGCGATCGAGAACGCCGATCCGGCGCTTGCCCGCGCCATCGCGCTCACCGCCAGTGTTCCGCTCGAGCTCCGCCTGCTGGCGGCCGAGCGGGCCGAGGCGCTCGATGCGCTGCCCACCGACATGCTCGGCGAGCTCTATGCCAGCGTTCCCTTCACCCCGGAGGAGCTGGCGGACCCGTTGGGCAGCGCCGAAGCCGTCAAGGGCCCGATGGCGCGGGCGCTGTTGTATCAGGCGTTGCGCATCCAGGTGATCCCCGCGGCCCGCGCCGAGGTGCTGCGGGCGTCGTGGGCGCTGGGCGGCGAAGCCGGCGGCTGGGACGGCTTCGCCACCGCCGCCCGGGTGACACGCGATTCGCTGTTGAGCCTCAACCCGTCGCCCGAGCTGGTATGGATCGCCGGCGACGCGGTGCGGGCGCTGCTCGCCTCGGACCGCTGGGACGCGATCGGCGGCTGGCTGGACTTGGCCGCGGCCCAGGCCAGCGCCAACGCCGACGCCGCCGCGGCGGTCGCTTCGCTGGGGCCGATCGCCGCGCTCGCCGACAACGACGACGCCTGGACGTGGGATTCGGCGCGCTTCACTGCGTGGTGGGAGTCGCGGCGCGACCTGCCCGAGCCCGACCGGCGGTTGCGCGCGGCCACCCTTGTCGGCCTGCTCGCGGCGCTCGGTTCGGCGATTCCGCCCGAGGCGCTGCTGCAGATGATCGACGGTCCGCCGACGGTGTGGACAAGAATCCCGTCGCCGACGCTCTTGCAGCAGCTCGATTCGGCGGCCGACGCCGGACGCGTGGGCGAAACCGTGCTGCTGGCGTTGATCGTTCTCGATCCGGCGGTGCCGGGGGTGCCCAGTCCGTTCACGCTCGCCGCGGCGGTCTCGGCGCTCAATCGGGTCGGTCTCGAGGCCGAGGCGCGTGCGATCGCGGTCGAAGCCGCGCTCGCCCGTGAGTTCTGAGCCGGCGAACGGCCGGGCCGGGGCGGCGCCGGAAGATGCGCGCCACGTCGAGGCGTTCCTCGAGATGCTCGCCGCCGAGCGCGGCGCGGCGCGGCTGACGGTCGACGCCTACCGCCGCGACCTCGGCGACTACGCGGCCTTCCTCGCGGCGCGCGGGGCGGCGCCCGCGGGC
>JACZUY010000226.1 GCA_022572945.1 Pseudomonadota bacterium | reverse complement strand
ACATCGCCAGCCTGCTCGAGGCCAACAACATCATCACCAATTCGCAGGCCTTCTACGATGATCCGAGCTTCGCCGCCGCGAGCGGCGTCAGGATGGGCACGCAGGAGATGACCAGGTACGGGATGGGACCGCAGGATTTCGCCGAGCTTGCGGGCCTCATCGCCGAGATCATCGGCCACGGCGGTGACCGCCCCAAGGGGTTCCGGCTGGATGCGGTGAAGGCGTTCAGGTCCCGGTTCACCGAGATGATTTACTGCTTCTGACCGCCGCCCCCCGGCGCGCCCTTCTTCTGGATTTTCGCCCAGGTGTCGCGCAGCGCGACGGTGCGGTTGAACACCGGGCGGCCGGGCGTCGAATCGGGGTCGAGACAGAAGTATCCCTGGCGCTCGAACTGAATCGGCTCGCCCACCCGCGCGTCCGACAGCGCGGGCTCGAGTCGGCAATCTTGCAGCACCGTCAGCGAATCGGGGTTGAGGTCGTCGGCGATGTCGCCCCCGGCGCCCGGGTCGGGCCGCGTGAACAGGTGGTCGTAGAGCCGCACCTCGGCCGGCGCGGCGTGCGCGGCCGAGACCCAATGGAGCGTCGCCTTGACCTTGCGCCCGTCGGGCGCGTCTCCGCCGCGGGTCGCCGGGTCGTACGTGCAACGCAGCGCGACCACCTCGCCGGCATCGTTCCTGACCGCCTCGCGGCAGGTGATGAAGTAGGCGTAGCGCAGCCGGACCTCGCGGCCGGGCGCGAGCCGGAAGAACTTGCTCGGCGGGTCCTCCATGAAGTCGTCGCGTTCGATATAGATCTCGCGCGAGAACGGCACGCCGCGCGTGCCGGCGGCGGCGTCCTCCGGGTTGTTGACCGCCTCCAACTCCTCGGTCGCGCCCTCGGCGTAGTTCTCGATGATCACTTTCAGCGGGCGCAGCACCGCCATGCGGCGCTCGGCGGTCCGGTTCAGGAGCTCGCGGATGCAGTGCTCCAGGAGCGCCGCCTCGACCAGGTTGTCGGCCTTGGCGACGCCGATGCGCCCGACGAAATCGCGGATCGCCGCCGGCGGGACCCCGCGCCGCCGCAAGCCCGCGATCGTGGGCATGCGGGGATCGTCCCAGCCCCGAACGCGACCGTCCTGCACCAGCTCGGTGAGCCGTCGCTTCGACAGCACCGTGTACGCGAGGTTGAGGCGCGCGAACTCGTACTGCCGCGGGCGGGTCGGCGCCGGCAGGTTGTCGAGCAACCAGTCATAGAGCGGGCGGTGGTCTTCGAACTCGAGCGTGCACAGCGAATGCGTCACCCCCTCGATCGCGTCCGACTGGCCGTGGGCGAAGTCGTAGGTGGGATAGATGCACCAGGCGTCGCCTGAGCGCGGGTGGGACGCGTGGAGGATGCGGTAGATCACCGGGTCGCGCAGGTTGATGTTGCCCGAGGCCATGTCGATTTTGGCGCGCAGCACCCGCGCGGCGTCGGGAAATTCCCCGGCGCGCATCCGGCGGAAAAGATCCAGGCTCTCCCCGGAGGGCCGGTCGCGCCACGGGCTGTTCCGGCCGGGCTCGGTCAGGGTGCCGCGATAATCGCGGATCTCGTCGGGCGAGAGGTCGTCGACATAGGCCTTGCCGGCGCGGATCAGATGCTCGGCCCAAAGGTAGAGCGTCTCGAAATGGTCGGAGGCGAAGTAGAGGTGCTCGCCCCAGTCGAAGCCGAGCCAGCGGACGTCCTCCGCGATGCTGTCGATGAACTCGTGCTCCTCCTTGACCGGATTGGTGTCGTCGAAGCGCAGGTGGCAGCGGCCCCCGAACTCCCGGGCGACGCCGAAGTTCAGGCACATCGACTTGGCGTGGCCGATGTGGAGGTAGCCGTTGGGCTCGGGCGGGAAGCGGGTGACGACGGTGTCGGTGCGGCCCGCCTCGACGTCCGCGCGGATGATCTCGCGGATGAAATCGCGTGCGCCTTCGTCGATCGTGGTCTCGGCGTCGCTCATGCCCTCGCGCTCCGGTCCCGGCGCCATGGTTTCAGTCTCACGGGCGCTTGTCTGCCAGAAAATCGGCACCGCGAGATCGGCCTGCCGGTGCGTGAACGGCGCTGGCGGCGCGGGGCGGCGAACGCGCCCGCCGTCGCCTGATTCGCGGGCGCCCTCAGCGAATTCCGCGGGCCTTGTTGAGCAACGTCGCGAGGTCCATCGGCACCTCGACGACCTGCTCGAAAGTCTGCTTGATCTGGTCGTCGGTCAGCGTCCATTTGTCGCCCTTGAGCTCGCCGATCACAACCTCCACGAACATCGCGTACTGCTGGAGCGCCTTGGCGTCGTCGCCGAAGTAATCGCACAGGATGGCGAGCGCGAGCTGGCGCGGTGCGCTGCCCTCGTAACCCCACTCGATACCGGCCGAGTGCTGCCTGAGGTCGACTCGGGGGTCGAGCGGCGCCCCGTTGACCGTGACCGAGCACCCTTGCGGCGTGCGGACGCCCTGGTAGATTTTCATCGTTTTCATCCGTCGATAGGCGGCGGCAACCCGGCCGCCCCACGTTTCCCGTCCCATCGTCGCGCGCCGATGGAGCCGGGTCAAGCGACGCGAAGACGCTCGGCCTTGGCGGAGGGGCGGTGGGCAAGCAGCAGCGTCGGCCAGTCGCCGACCACGACGCGGCGGACGAGCGCGAGCCCGTGGGCGCGGTGCGCCGCGAGCACCCCGCGCTGCTGGCGCGCGAGCACTCCCGAAAGCACGGCCACGCCATCGGCAGCGAGGCAGCGGGCGAGGCCGGGCGCCATGCGGATCAGCGGACGCGCGAGGATGTTGGCGACGACCAGGTCGTAGGGCGCGCGCATCCGCACCGTGGCGCCGCGGTAGC
Source organism: Pseudomonadota bacterium (assembly GCA_022572945.1). Classification (GTDB taxonomy): domain Bacteria; phylum Pseudomonadota; class Alphaproteobacteria; order JAAXGF01; family JAAXGF01; genus JACZUY01. The sequence goes on along the minus strand of JACZUY010000226.1, from coordinate 176 downwards.
CGTCGCTTCGAACCGCGGACACGCGATTGCCGACGCGGTTGCGGCGGGCGTTGTCGCGCGCGGTGCGCACGGCGACGGCGTCGACGTCGGCGGCGACCACGCGCGCGCCCCAGGTCCTGGCGATCGCCAGCGCGAGAATTCCCGACCCGCAACCCATGTCGAGCGCGGCGGCCACG
>JACZUY010000001.1 GCA_022572945.1 Pseudomonadota bacterium | reverse complement strand
TCATCGGCGGCGCCCTGCTGACCGGCGGCTATGGTTCGGTGATCGGCGCGGCGCTCGGCGCCCTGATCTTCGGCGTCGTGCAGCAGGGCCTGTTCTTCGCCGGCGTCGAGAGTTCGCTGTTCCGGGTTTTCCTCGGCATCATCCTGCTATTGGCGGTGATCCTGAACACCTACATTCGCCGAATGATTACGGGGGAGCGCTGAGATGGGTGCGCCGTTGATCGAGATGCGCGATATCGAAAAGCACTTCGGCAGCGTTATCGCGCTGGGCGGTGTTTCGCTAACCGTGAACGCCGGCGAGGTCCATTGTCTGCTCGGCGACAACGGCGCCGGCAAATCGACCTTCATCAAGACCATGTCCGGCGTCCACAAGCCAGATGCCGGTGAGATGTACATGGAGGGCGAAAAAGTCGTCTTCAACACCGCCCGTGACGCCATCGACCGGGGCATCGCCACGGTCTACCAGGATTTGGCGATGATTCCGCTGATGTCGGTAACCCGCAACTTCTTCATGGGCCGCGAGCCGACGAAGAAGTTCGGACCCTTCAAGTTCATCGACTTCGAGAAAGCCCACCGTGTCACCAAGGAAGAGATGATGAAAATCGGCATCGACGTGCGTGATCCCAACCAGGCGGTCGGCACCCTGTCGGGCGGCGAGCGCCAGACGGTGGCCATTGCGCGCGCCGTTCATACCGGCGCCAAGATGCTGATTCTGGACGAGCCTACCTCGGCGCTGGGCGTGCGCCAGACCGCGATGGTGCTGAAGTACGTCAACATGGTCCGCGAAAAGGGCTTGGGCGTGGTGTTCATCACCCACAACGTGCGCCACGCCATGGCCGTCGGTGACCGTTTTACGGTGCTCAACCGGGGCCAGACACTGGGCACCGCGGTGCGCGGCGAGATCGACCAGGACGAACTCCAGAACTTGATGGCCGGCGGCCAGGAACTGCGGGATTTGTCTGAAGAATTGGGGCAGTCCGTGTGATGACCCGGCGGCTCACCGGTCGGGACGTCGCGGGCCATGGGCCCGGATGCCCCACGGTGTCAGACGGCGTGACGCTTGGCGAGGTCGTGGATCTGCCGGCGGGCGATCCCGAGGTCGTCGAGTTCACGGGTGGGGAGGCCGTCCAGGGCCACGATGGTCTCGTGGACGGACTTCCAACGATGGTATCTGGCGATGAGTTCGTTGAACAACATGGCCGCAACTCCTAAATTGGCGCCTGTTTCTTACGCAGGCCAAGTTGAGTGGGTAAGGGTTACGATTGATACCTAGTCCCGAGGCGCGGGTCGAAGAAGCGATTTATTCGCATACCTGAACTGATCTTTTTGCAACGCAACATGCGCATGCGAATTTCCGCCCTGGCGTGGCAGAAGCAACACCAATGAACGATGTGGGAATCGGCCTGATCGGCACCGGCTTCATGGGCAGGTGCCACGCGCTGGCCTTCGGCGCCGTCAAGGCCGTGTTCGGCGACGTGCCGACACCGCGCCTGGAATTTCTGTGCGATCCCAACGAAGAGGTCGCACGGCGCAGGGCCGAGGAATTCGGTTTTGCCCGCGCCACGACGAACTGGCGCGAGCTCATCGACGATTCGGCCGTCGAGATCGTTTCGATCACCGCACCCAACGGAGTCCATCGGGAGATGGCGGTGGCGGCCCTGGAGGCGGGAAAACACGTCTGGTGCGAGAAACCCATGGCGCCCAACCTGGATGACGGCCGGGCCATGGCCGCGGCCGCGCGCGATGCCGGGACCAAGACCCTTCTGGGCTACAACTACGTGCGCAATCCGGCGATTCTCCATGCCAAGAAGCTCATCGACGAGGGCGCCATCGGGCGGGTTGTCGATTTCCGCGGCCAGATCGACGAAGACTATATGGCCGACGCCGAGGCGCCCTGGACGTGGCGCTGCGGCAAGGCGAAGGGCGGGCTGGGCGTGCTCGGCGACAACACCTGCCACCTCGTCAGCCTGGCCCATTTCCTGGTCGGCGATATCGCGCGCCTTTCCGCGACCACGGAGACCGTGCATAGGCGGCGGCCGCGGGCCGACACCCCAAGCGAATCAGGGGTGGTCGAAAACGAAGATATCGCCCACGGCATCCTGGAGTTTGCCGGGGGCGCCACCGGCGTCATCGGCTCCAGCCGGATCGCCTGGGGGCGCAAGAATCTGATCCGTATCGAAGTGCACGGCGCCAAGGGCATGATCGCCTTCGACCAGGAACGGATGAACGAGCTGGAGCTCTATACCGCCGAGGGCGACGCGGCGGCCCGCGGCTTCCGCCGTATCCTGAGCGGCCCCGAACATCCGCCCTACGGGCGATTTTGCCCGGCGCCGGGGCATCAAATCGGGTTCAACGATCTAAAGGTGATCGAAGCCGCGCATCTCTTGGATGCAATCGTGACGGACGCGACACCCTGGCCGAGCTTCGAGGATGGCCTCAAGATCGAGGCGGTCATTCACGCCATGGCCGCCTCGGCCAAGCGCGGAGAATGGGTCCAGGTCACGTAAAGCCTTTTCATACGACCGTGCGATGATGGGCACTCATTTCACCGCAGGGTGGTATCAGATCCGGTTGCCGTCCTCGCCGAAGAAGAAAACGGAATCGGCATCGATACCCCAACGAATTCGATCGCCGACCCCGCAAACCTGTTCACCGCTCTGGATCGACCGGAACACTTGTCCGCCGGCCAGTGTGAGGTCGTAGAGAACCTCCCGGCCCTGGGTTTCAATAAAGGTGATCTCGCCTTCGATGGGCGTTGCGAAGTCCGGCCTCAGGTATTCGGGTCTGACGCCAACGCTGATATTCTGTCCCGCCGACACCGCCGCTCCCTTGATCCGGTCCGGCAATTCGATACGCAGGCCCTCGGTGACGAAACAACCGTCCTCGACCTTGCCGTCGGCGAACGATATGGGCGGATTGCCGATGAAACCGGCGATGAATTTGTTCTCCGGCCGGTGGTACATGTCGTCCGGCGATCCGATCTGCTGAATCTTGCCTTCGTTCATCAGGGCAATGCGGTCGCACATGCTCATCGCCTCGACCTGGTCGTGGGTAACCAGAATCGAGGTGCAACCGGATTCCCGCTGAATTCGGCGGATTTCGCTGCGCATCTCGAGTCGCAGGCCGGCGTCGAGGTTGGCCAGGGGCTCGTCCATCAACAGCACCTCCGGTCTGCGCACCAGGGCGCGGGCCAAGGCGACACGCTGCTGCTGGCCACCCGAGAGTTGGCCGGGCCGGCGGTCCAAAAGCTCTTCCATGTGCAGGACGCCGGCCATTTCATTGACCTTGCGCTCGATATCGGCGCGGCTATCCTTGCGGATGCGCAGTGGAAAGGCGATATTTTCGTAAACGCTGAGGTGCGGGTAGAGCGCGAAGGACTGGAAGACGACGCCGACGTTCTTCTCCTGTGGGGGCAGCGCGGTCACGTCTTTGTCGCCGAACCAGATCCGCCCCGAGGTGACCCGGTGGATGCCGCACACGGCGTAGAGGGTGGTCGTCTTGCCGCATCCCGACGGGCCCAACAGGGCAATCATTTCGCAATCGCCGATGGTCAGGTCCAGGTCCTCGATCACCTTGACCGGGCCGAAGGACTTGCAGAACTTCTCCAGTCTGATTTCCATTAGCCCTTGGTCCCCCCGCCGTAGATGTTCATCAGTTTGTCCTGGGTGAAGAGATAAAACATCATCACCGGAATGATGTAGAACAGCCCCACCGCCTTGAAGAGGCCGTAGTCCGACAGGTAGTCGTCGTTTACCAAGCCGGCGAGATAGACCGACATGAGCCGCATATCGGCGCTCGGGGCCAGAATCAGCGGCAGCACGAACTCGCTCCACCCGGCCATGAACGAGAATATGGACAAGGCGGCGATGCCGGGCATGATCTGGGGCAGGACCAGCTTGTACCAGACCTGGAATCGGCTGGCGCCGTCTTGAACCCCGGCCATCTCGATCTCCCACGGCACGGTGTCGTAAAAACCCTTCATGATCCAGATTCCGAACGGCAGCTCGAGCGAGGCCTTGACCAGGATGACGCCGATCAGGGTATCGAAGAGGCCGATCATGCGCAGCATGAGGAAGATCGAGATGATCAAGGTGACGCTGGGGAAGGAGTGGAGGAGCAACACCAGGCCAAGAAACTCGGACCGGTACGGAAACTTCAGGCGCGACAGTGCGTAGCCGGCGGTGGACGACAAGATGACGACGATGGCGACCACGCTGGAAGCGAAAACGGTGGTGTTGAAGAGCGCCGTCCAGACGCTGCCGTGACCGGGGATCTCTTCGACCAAGAAACGCCAGTTGCGCAGCGTAAACTCGGTCGGCCAGATGCTGTCGGTGTTGATCTCGGATACGGAATCGACGAACAACCACAGATACATGATCAGGATCGGCGCCGAGATGATCAGCAGGAATATAGTCAGCGGCCAGTTGGTTTTGCGGTCGTCCATGGCTAGTTCTCGATCTGCGGTTCGGCGACCAGCTTCTTGAAGTCGAAGAGCCGAAGATAGATCAGCGACATCGCGATGCCGACCGCCACCAGCACCACCGCCAGCGTCGCCCCGAAGCCGTAGCGCAGGTTGCCGTAATAGTTGGACAGCGCCGTGTGGTACGCGTTCAGCGCCCAGACCTCGGTGGTGAAGAAGCCGGGGCCGCCGTCGGTGAGCAACAGGATGTACTCGAACGAGGTCATCAGGCTCAGGGTCTGGTACGTGGTTATGAACAGGATCGGCCAGGCCATCAGGGGCAGGATGATGCGCCGCACCTGTTGCCAGGGGTAGGCGCCGTCGACCTCGGCGGCGTGCAACACGTCGGCGGGGATCGCGACCACGGCGCTGGCGAAGATGATCATGCCCATGGAGGCGCCGACGAAACCGTTGGCCATGATGACGAAGGTCCAGGGAAACTCGTTCAGCCAGTTTTCCGGTTGCACCCCGAAGAACCCGAGGATGTAGCTCATGAAGCCGCCGTCGAAGGAAAGCCATCTCCACAGCATGATGTAGATCACCGAGGGGCTGACGCGCGGGATCAGCCACACGGCGCGGAAGAACTTGGACTGCCCGGACGGCATGTAGAAGGTGACCAGCGCCAGCACCAGCGCCAAACCGACGTTAAAGAACAAAGTTAGAACTACATAAAACGCGGTGTTGGCCAGTATCTTCCACGTGAAGTCGCTGGCCATCAGTTCCGAGTAATTGCCCGTGGTCCATTTCCAGCTCGTGTTCGCCACCTCGAGCAGGACGTCGAACACGTCGTCCGTGACCTCGATCCCGATCGAGGCGAGGCCGGCGCGGAATTCCTTCGGCGTCGTAAACTCGCGGTTCTTGAGAGTCTGCACGACGGCTTTGGAAACCATCTTGCGGTCCTTGAACGAGCGCGGGCGGTTACTCAGCCCCTTCAGGGCGGCGAAGAGTTGTTTCTCCGAGGCATAGACCTTTCCGGACAGCTTCTCCTCGATCTCCTTCACCACGGTCGGCTTCAGGTTGCTTTTGCGTAGCGCCGCCAGCCCCGCCTCGTTGACGGCGAAGACGCGACTGTCCAGCTGCCGCACCAGGGCGGCGTCCAGGTCGCCGTCCTTGAGGGTTCGTATGGTCGCTTCGCTGACGATGTAGCGGCTGCCGAGGATGCCGGTGTCGGAACTCATCGTCGTGAAGCTGAAGACGAAGGTCATGAACACCGGGATGACGAAGAACAGGGTCACTGACAGCGACGCCGGCAGCATGAATAAAGCGGGAAGGAAACGACGAATCCCGCGCATCGTTCCATTCTCCATTTGCTTGCCGGCCCGATCAAATAAATAGGGCCGCCGTGACCGCCCCCTCCGGTGTGCTCATCGCACCGGAGGGGGCCACGCGAACGTTCGCGGCTAGCGGATGATCACCTTGTCACCCATGGTGGCCTGCATCTCCTTGACCACCGTGTCGACCGCCTGTTGTGGTGAAAGATCACCGCTCCAGGCGGCGGTCAGGCCCTTCCAGACGAGCGTGTCGTACTGCCCGAAATCGACGCTGTTGGGCAACGCGAAGGCGCTTTTCAGCAGGACCGTCGCCTCCGCCGTCCAGCGGTCGTCGGCATACTGCGAGACCTTGGTCTGGGCGTTGGTGATACCCAGGTGGGCCGAGGCGATGGCATGGAGCGTATTCAGCCTGGGCTCGGAAGCAATGGTGATCAACCGGGCCGCCAATTCCACTTCCTCCCCCTTGGCCCGCTTGGAGATCAGGTAGGTCAGCGGGTGGGTGAGCGTGGTCGCCTTGCCGCCCGAACCGCCCGAGGGGATGAGCGAGAACATGACCTTGTCGAAGAAGTCGTCGAGGCCCTCGCGGCGGGTGTAGCGGGCGTAGTGCCAAGTGCCGCCGTGCCACAGGCCGGCCTTGCCGGTGGCCACTTCGTTGTACCACTGGTCCCAATCCATCCCCAGATGGTTCTTCTTGGTCACCCCGTACTTGAACACGGCGTCGTTGAAGAACTGGTAGTAAGCCAGCAGGGCGCCCTTGTCCAAGATCAGCTTGCCACTCTTGGCGTCGTACATGTCGCCGCCCTTCTGGACGGCGTAGAACTGCCAGTAATCCCCCCCCTTGGTGGCGCGGGGATAGAACCCGTAGCCCTTCTCGACCAAGCCCTTGTCCTGGATCTTCTTGGCGTCCTCGAGGACGTTTTGCAGGGTGTACTGGCCGCTCTTGACCTTGGCCGGCAGGGCGGCGATGTCGGCGTCGGAATAACCGATCGCCTTCAGGTGCGGATTCCAGGCGAAGAAAGGCCTCGACTCGGCGTCCTGGGGGATGCCCCAGACCTGCCCGTTCCACGACATGATCGGCCACAGGCTGGGGAACAGGTCGGAGAAAGGCCAGGCCTCGAGGTCGATGTAGTCCTCGATCGGATAGATCAGGCCGGCGCTTCCCCACACCGGGATGTCCTCGTGGCCGCCGACGATGATGTGGGGTCCCTTGCCGGCCTCGACCGCCAGCGAGAACCCCTGCTTCAACTGCGCCCACCCTTGCGAGCCGCCGAAGGACGTCCCTTCCTTGACAACGACCCGGGTGTCGCTGCCTTCGATCTTCAGTTCCTCGTTGAGAACGTTGGCGGCCAGCGAGATGGCCACGAAACGGTAGCGCTCGTTCTCGTCCGCCGGAGCCCAGACCTCGATCTCAATTTCCGCGGCCTGAGTCGCTAGTGGCGCAAAAAGAAGGGCGGCGAGAACCGCCATAGCCAAGCGTTTGAGAGTCATGTTGTCCTCCATCCCAATTCCAGCCTGTCCGGATTGAGCCGGTTCCAGTTGTTGCTCTATCCTCCAAGCTGGAAGGTTGATGCGGTTATGCAGATTCCGCTCACGCATCATGCCACTTTCGATATCGATCCGCCAGCCATGAGTTGCACGCGCCATTCCCGGCACAGGTTGTGGAAGTGCGTGTCGCCATCTGCGGCCAGAGAATGCCTTGCCGGGTTGCGAATCCGCCCGCACCGCGCCGCTTGGCCGGGAACAACGACGACGATCTTGCCGAGGTTGCGATTCCCCGGCGATTTTTCGCGGAAATCCCGCGAACAATACCGGCGCGCCCAAGATATGGACTCAGCCTAATGTTCCCTCAGGCGCCGGGCGCGGCCATCCGGCCCGTTGGCTTTCGCGCCAGGGGGCGCGGCGCCCCTCTTGTTGCGATCCATACGGCGCGCTCGGCCCCCCGAGCCGATAAAGGTTTCTTCATCGGCTCGGGGGTATAATCGACGGCCTGCGACCGAAGCCAGCACCGACATGACGATGCGCTCGCAAAAATTTGCCTTGCAAGTAAAGCCCGGCGTCAGCATGATCCGTTCCACGCGAGATCTATTTGCGGCGGCGCACCGAATCGGCTGTACCACGATGGGCCGTATTGAGCAGCAGTGTGAGGCAGGCAATTATTGCTTGCGCCCGGCGGGTCCGTTCGTCGGGGTTCATCGGGGTGCCGCCGATCGATTTGCCAAGGGGCAGAGCGGTCGACGCGATTATTCTTTTCACTGCCAGATCGAGCCGGGGACGCATTCGCTGTGCACCAGCGGGCGCGCCGCCGCTGTGCCCACAATTCGAGACCCTCGCGCTCGTGCGCCAGGGCGGCGTCGACCCAGAGTCCATCTTGCGCGTTCGATGCCAGCCCCCCTCGACGAACCTTACGCCGCGCGCCCCGTCTTCGGTTTGCCATGGCGCGAAAAGGCTCCGGGCTCTCCGATCCGCCGCGCCGGGACAGCGCGCCGTCAATTTGACCTCTTTTCACGGCAGTATTGTTATGGCAGATGAACAAAATCAATCCACCGTCGAAATTCGGGATACCTTTCAGGCCGAACAAGAACTCTTTGGCCAGACCGATATTTGGCGGGTCCGAATTTGGGGCATCAACGCCCTCGGGCTCCTCCATCGGCGCTCGGCCGATCTCATCACGATTCTGAGAAACGGAGGAATGGTCGAGGTGCTCCTGCTCGACCCCGAGTCCGCGGAGTTCCGCAAGCGCAGAGACGCGGAGGAGAAGCGAAAGGGCAAGGTATCGAATCGCTTGTTGACGGAAATGGAGGCGTCGATCGCCATACTCCGGGATGTCCTCAACCTGATGCTTCATGAGCACGAACACGACATCGACACGCTCAAGAATCAGTTTCAGATCCGGCTCTCCGACCGCAGAGCCGACACGTCGTATCTGTTCGTGGAAACCCCGGAGAGTAAGTCTCTATTGTACAGAAAAATTCCGCGCCCGTCGCAGCCTGCGGCGGGCGCGTCGGAAAGCAATTTTCTGTCGGTGACGGGCGGCGGGGAAAGCGCGGAGTACACACGGAAATTGCGGTTATTTTATGATTATTGGGCGGAAGCGAAAGTTGTATCGTCGAAATATTTAAGATCGAACCTTGAGATCGTTTCTCCGCGAAAAAGCGACGCCCCGCATATCTACTCACAAGCCATGGAATTACATAGGCAACATCGGCTTCACGAAGCGTCCACGCTGTACAGCACCGTCCTGCGCCTGGAAAAACCCGGCAAGCCGAGCGAGGAACAGGTTGATTTGGCGAGAAGGTTTCTGCCCAGAGTCTGCACGACGAAGCGGGAACCGTTCAACCTGAAAGATTTTGTTGTGCTGATACATCCAAATCAAACGAAGAGGCTGCTTGGATACCACTTGATTTGGGAAGACGACATTGACTTCCTGACCGACAACGACCCCGCCGACCACGAAATCGTCTGGGTCAAATACTCCAAGGACCTGAAGGTCGAGGGGGCCTGGTCTTATTGGCATGGAAAGACGCTGCTCACGTCGACGGCCGTTCCCGACGCCAACGCCAACAATTTCAGGATCAAGGTCAACGTGCAGTGGGGAAAACACGGCTCGTTGCTGGAAGGATGGCAAGAGAAGATCGGTGTCGACGCAGCGGTTCCCGGATATCCCGATTTTGAGCAACTCGAGTTCAGCCGGTTGAGCAAGGAGCGGCATCTCGCCGAAGGTTACTACGCCGACCGGTGGCCAAAGCGTTTCGAAGGGGAACTGGATGACTTCATCGATTTTCCGGTCGAGATCGACTTGGAAGGGAAGCTCGACAAACACGAAATGATCTTTGTCAGCCGGTACACGAATGCGGTCATTTCGCAGTGGTGCGTGCCCTACAATATCGCTCCCAAGGTCGACTGGCCCGAGGACGCCATCGCCTAGGGATTTCACGTCATGGCCTTACTCACCACCACCATCGGGGCGTATCCCAAACCGGACTACGTTCCGGCAATCAGCGGCGGGCAGAGCCGCGGGCTAACGCGCGCCGAGCCCACCAAGGCGTACGACGTGTTTTTGTCCGCCTCGCCAGCCGACGCCGAGGAGCGTTTCACCCGAGCAACCCGGGAGGCGGTGCGGGACCAGGTTGGAGCAGGGATCGACGTGCCGACCGACGGCGAGATCCGGCGCGAACACTACGTCTTCTACCACTGTCGGCACCTGCGCGGCATCGACTTCGGGAGGCTCGTGCGAAAGTCCATGAGGAACGATAGCTGGCAGGCCGAAGTGCCGACGGTGTGTGGCCCGATCTCGGCCGGACCGCCGTTCCTGCCCGACGACTGGCGTTGCGCCCGCGCCGCCAGCGACCGACCGATCAAGATCACCGTCCCCGGACCGATGACCATCACCGACACCACGGCCGATGCCCATTACGGCGACGAACGGGCGTTGGGCGCCGCCCTCGCCGATGCGCTCAATGTCGAAATCCGCGCGTTGGCCGACGCCGGCTGCGCCTGGATTCAGGTCGATGAGCCGGTTATGGCGCGCTATCCCGACAAGGCGGTCGATTTCGGGATCGACAATCTGTCGCGGTGCTTTCACGGCGTGCCCGAGGCGGTGACCCGCTGCGTCCACGTCTGCTGCGGCTATCCGGCGGTACTGGACGAGGAGGATTATCCGAAGGCGGACCGGGAGGCCTACTTCGCCATCGCCGATGGGTTGGAGGCGGCCCTGGTTGACGTGATCAGCATCGAAGACGCCCATCGCCACAACGACTTCGGTCTCCTCGAACGGTTCGCCACGTCCCGGGTCGCCCTTGGTGTCATCGGTATCGCGCGGACACGGATCGAACCTGTCGACGAAATCGTCGCCCGCCTTGAAGAGGCGCTGGAGCATATCGACAGGAATCGACTGATCGCGGCGCCCGATTGTGGACTCATCATGCTCGACCGCGCCACCGCTCGCGCGAAGCTCGCCAACCTCGTCCTTGCGGCCCGCGCCCTGTGATCTCCATGAGCCAGGATCAATGGCCTCCAAACGTGTCGCCATCTTCGGAAGATCAGGAGTCCTCTGTCGCCGGATCGTGACGTATCTGGCCGCAGAGGGCGTCGGCATCCGCGTGGCGGTGCGGCGCCCCGAGTGCGTACGTCGATGTGAGGAATTCACCCCTTAAGACGAAAACCCCAGGGTTTCCGTGGCAGATGGAATTTATCGAAGCCACGCCATGCGTCATTGTCGCGACTGGTTAAAGCAAACCGGCACGCGTGGCGACGGCGCTTAGATGGCGGTACCCCATGCGAGCGTAAGTCAAGGGATGGGCTTTCTTGGGGTCCTGCTCCGCCTCGACCACAATCCATCCGGCGTATCCCGCCTCGGCAAGCGCCCCCAACACAGGCGCGAACGCCACGGACCCGTCCCCCGGTACGGTGAAGACCCCGTCGACGACCGCGTCGAGGAAGCTCGTGTCGCGCTGTCGCGCCCGCGCCGCCACGTCCGCGCGAACGTCCTTGCAATGGACGTGGACGGTTCGCCGCCGGTGGCGGTTGACCACGGCCAGCGGATCGGCGCCGGCGAACGCGAGATGCCCTGTATCCACCAACAGGCCGACCGAGTCTCCCGTCATCGCCATCAATCGGTCGATTTCATCGCCGGTCTCGACCACGGTGCCGATGTGGTGGTGATAGGCGAGCGCCACGCCCCGCGCCTGAAGATAGTTGCCGACGACGGTAAGCCGCCGGCCGAATTCCGCCCACCCATTATCGTCGAGCGTGGGCCGTCGTGACAGCGGCACGGCGCGGTCTCCGTGAACCGCGTTGGACGTTTCGGCAAAAACCATGACGTCGCAACCCATGGCCTCGAGCAGGTCGAGATGGTCTTGGAGCGCGGCGATCTCCTCGTCGGGGCCGCGTTCCAGGAGGGCGGAGCCATACCATCCCGATACCAGCGCGAGGCCATGCGCGGCCAGGACTGGCGTTAACCGCTCCGGCGTTCTCGGAAACTTGTTGCCGAGCTCGATGCCTTCGTAGCCGGCCTCGCGCGCCTCGCTCAGGCAGACCTCGAGCGGCGTGTCGCCGCCGAGCTCTGGCAGATCGTCGTTACTCCAGGCAATCGGGTTGGTGCCGATGCGGACAACCACGACGTCACCTTTCAACCCGTTGGCGGGCTCTTTCCGCTTCGTACGCCGAACGCGCCTCGCGCACTTGTTTGCGCGGGGATACCTCCGGCACGGCCACGTCCCACCAAGCGCCGCCTGCTCCGGTGCTCGCGAGCGGATCGGTTTCGATGACGATGACGAAGGTCCGGTCGGCTTTCGCCGCCTCGTCGAACGCCGCTTCCAGATCGGCGATTCCCGACACCTTTCGCGAGTCCGCGCCGAGGCTGGCGGCGTGGGCGGCGAAGTCGACGTCCACCAGTTCCGTATGGACGGTGTCGGCGAAAAGGTTGTTGAACGAGGCGCCGCCAGCGGCATTCTGGAGGCGGTCGATGCAACCGAAGCCCCGATTGTCGAGCACGACGACGATCAGCTTCATGCCCAGCATGACCGAAGTTGCGATCTCCGAGTTCAACATGAGGTAGCTGCCGTCGCCGACGAGGACGATGACCTCCCGCTCGGGCCGCGCCATTTTGACCCCGAGCCCCCCGGCGATCTCGTAACCCATGCACGAGTAACCGTACTCCAGGTGATAGCTGCCGGGACCCGCGGGCCGCCACAGCTTGTGAAGCTCGCCCGGGAGCCCGCCGGCGGCGCAGACCACGGTCGACGACTCTCCCGCAAGCCGGTTGACGGCGCCCATGACCTGGGCGTCGGATGGGAACTCGGCGTTGGAGGGTGCGAGCGCTTGGTCGGCGGTCTCGATCCACTGCGCTTGCTCCTGTCGCGCCCGATCCCGCCAAGCCGCGGGCGCGGACCAATCCGCCAGGGCGCGGCTCAGCGCCGACAACCCCCGCTCCGCGTCGCAGACCAGTGACACGGCGCCATGCTTGCCCGCATCGAAGGCCGCCGCGTTCAGTTGTATGAGCGTCCGATCGGGATTGCGGAACAACGCCCGCGAGCCCGTCGTGAAGTCCTGGAGCCTGGTGCCGACGGCGAGAATTAGGTCCGCCTCGGCGGCGAGCGCGTTGGCGGCGCCGCTGCCGGTCACGCCGATGGCGCCGAGAGCCATCGCGTGGTCCCAGGGCAGCGCCCCTTTCCCGGCCTGGGTTTCGACCACAGGAATTCCGTAGCTCGTGGCAAAATTCGCCAAGGCATCCGTGGCCCCGGAATAGATCACGCCGCCGCCGGCGATGAGGATAGGCATGTGCGCGTTCCGGAGGAGCTTCGCAACGCGGCTCAACTCGGCCTCGTCCGGATCGGCCCGGCGGAGTCTGTGAACGCACTGGTCGAAGAGCGATTCCGGGTAGTCGTAGGCCTCCGCTTGAACATCCTGACAGAGCGCCAGGGTGACCGGGCCGCAGTCGGCGGGGTCGGTGAGCACCGACACCGCGCGCGGCAGGCTGGTGATGATTTGTTCGGGCCGCGTGATCCGGTCCCAGAACCGGGATACCGGCCGGAAACAGTCGTTGGCGGTGACAGTGGGATCGCCGAAATCCTCCACCTGCTGGAGGACGGGGTCGGGTCGGCGGCTGGCGAATACGTCGCCCGGCAGGAAGAGCACGGGCAGCCGGTTAACGTGGGCGACAGCGGCCGCGGTCACCATGTTCGTAGCGCCCGGACCGATCGACGACGTACAGGCCATCATCCGCCGCCGCCGGCTTGCCTTGGCGAACGCGATCGCCGCGTGCGCCATGGCCTGTTCGTTATGGGCGCGGTAGGTGGGAAGCTCCTCGCGGTGTTGGTAAAGGGCCTCGCCCAGTCCGGCCACGTTGCCGTGACCGAAGATCGCCCACACGCCGGCGAAAAGCGATGTGATCCCCTCCGGTGTCTCCACCCGTTGCGCCGCGAGATAGCGAACGAGCGCCTGTGCCATGGTCAAGCGAACCGTGCCCATCACGTTGTCCTCCTACATGCCGGCCGCATACGAACCGAGACCTCGGCGGTGTGCCCGGCGCCGCACCGGCGCAATCCACCCGGTTCCAGCGGGGCGTCACTCGGGGCAACCAGTGATCGTTTAATCCGATTGTTAGATTGACCTATATTGGGAAGCAACCGAAGAGTCTTCTTCGGCGCTCACGTGTGTTTGACGAGGAGGGACCGTGTCCGATCTGACCGGCAAGGTGATCATCGTAACCGGTGGCACCCAGGGCATCGGCGAGGCGGTCGCGCGCAAGGTTGCCGAGGCCGGCGCCCGTGGTCTGGTTATTTGCGGCCGCAACGACGAACGCGGAAGGGCCGTGGCGGATGAACTCACGCGTGGTGACTGCCGCACGGTCTTCGTTCGCTGCGACCTCGCGGACCCGGGTCAATGCCGCTCTGTCCCCGCCGCTTGCGACGAGGCCTTCGGCCGGGTGGACGGCTTGGTCAACGCCGCCGGCGCGACCGACCGGGGCGGAATCCTCGACATCTCGTTGGAGGTCTGGGATAAGCTCTTCGCGGTCAACGTGCGGGCGCCCTTCATCCTCACGCAGGAAACGGCGAAGCTGATGAAACGTGACGCCGTCGCCGGATCGATCGTCAACATCATCACCATGTCGAGCCACGGCGGGCAGCCCTTCCTCACCGGCTACGCCGCCTCCAAGGGGGCGCTCGTGGCGCTCACCAAGAACGCGGCGCACGCCCTGCGGTACGACCGGATTCGCGTGAACGGACTCAACATCGGCTGGGCCGACACGCCCAACGAGCACGTGGTGCAGACGAGCGTAATGGCGCGCGGCGAAGACTGGCTCGCGGCGGCGGAGAGGCAACAGCCGTTCGGTCAAATCATCAAGCCGGACGAGGTCGCCGAGTTCGTGGTATTCATCCTAAGCTCCGCCTCGGGAATCATGACCGGCTCGGTCATCGACTACGATCAGAACGTCATGGGCGCTTATGACTAACAGCGGGGGCGGCAAATTGTGCTGAGGTTCTGTCAGTTTGGCGCCGGGCGGATCGGCGCGATCCACGCGGCGAACCTTCACGCCCACCAGGATGCGGCGTTGGCCGCCATAATCGACGTCGACGAGGTTGCGGCAGCCGCGCTGGCGGGCCGGGTCGGCGCGCGCGTCGCCTCGACCCAGGAGGCGCTTGCCGACCCGGAGATCGAGGCGGTCGTCATCGCCAGCTCGACCGATACCCACGCCGACCTGATCGAGGCCTCGGCGCGGGCAGGCAAGGCCATCTTCTGCGAGAAACCTCTCGATCTGGACATCGGGCGGGTCGAAGCATGTCTCGACGTGGTCCGCGAAGCCGGCGTCCCCCTCGCCGTCGGCTTCAACCGGCGCTTCGATCCCAGCTTTGCCGCCCTGCGCGCGCGAATCGACCGGGGCGACGTCGGGCGGGTTGAAACCGTCTGCATCACCAGCCGGGATCCGGCTCTTCCACCGCTCGAATACCTGAAGTCCAGCGGCGGTCTGTTCCGCGACATGATGATCCACGACTTCGATATGGCGCGTTGGCTGCTCGGCGAGGAACCGGTTCAGCTGTTCGCCGCCGGCAGCTGCCTGGTCGATCCCGGCGTCGCGGAGGTCGGCGACATCGATACGGCGGTCGTCATCCTCAAGACGGCCTCGGGCGTCCTGTGCCAGATCAGCAACAGCCGGCGGGCCGTCTACGGCTACGATCAACGAGTTGAAGTCTTCGGCGACAAGGGCATGGTCCGGGCCGGGAACCGCACGCCCACGTCGGTGGAGACCGCCACCGCCGACGGCACGGTCCACGACAATCCCCATTACTTCTTCCTCGAGCGCTACGCCGAGGCCTACCGGGCCGAGCTCGACGCGTTCATCATCGCGCTGTCGAAGGGGGCGGCGCCCGAGCCCGGCGGATACGACGGCCTCGCCGCCCTCAGGCTCGCCGACGCCGCGTGGCAATCCCACCGGGAAGGCCGGCCGGTCGATCTCTAGGCCGGAAATGCGGTCGGCCGCGCGGGCCACCCGAAGACTCATACCGGCGAGCCCATGAATGGACTCGCCTAATGTTCCCTCAGGCGCCGGGCGGGGCCATCCGGCCCCTTGGCTTTCGCGCCAGGGGGCGCGGCGCCCCCCTTGTTGCGATCAAAGCTGGCGCGCTTGCCAGCGAGCACATGTGTCAGAACATGCGCTCGCTGGTATCATTCGCCGCCGGTGATCTTCGCGAACTCCTCTCGGAGACCCGGCGCCGCAACGGCGATCTCGCCGCCATGGAGCAGCATGTCGTCGCTCAGGAAGTCGTTTGTCCAGCCCCCGGCCTCGCGGACCAGGAGGTAGCCCGCGAGACCGTCCCACGAGTTGATGTGGGGTTCATAAAAGGCGTTCAGTCGACCGCAGGCGACGTACGCGAGCGACAGCGCGCAGGATCCGTTACGCAGGAACATGCCGCCGGCCGACAGCAGCCGGACCAGGACCGGCGCCAGGGTGTCGGGAGGAACCCGGTGGGAGGCGCCAAGACCGGTCAGGCCATGGGTGAAGTCGGTATCGGTCCCGCAACGGATCGGCGCGCCGTTCAAGCTGGCGCCGTGGTTTCGCCGGCCCGCGAACAACTCCCCGTGGATTGGATCGAAGACCAACCCGAGCTCGACCTCGCGGTCGCGGAAATAGGCGATGGAGATCGACCAGCCCGGGATGCCCTTGACGAAACAGGCGGTCCCGTCGATCGGGTCCACGACCCAGGCGCCCTGGCCGGGCGCGGGCTCGGTTCCCCCGGTTTCCTCGCCGACGAAGGCATCGTCGGGCCAGGCTTTCGAAAGGCGCTCGCGAATCAGTTCCTCGGTTTCGACGTCGGCGTTGCTGGCGACGTCGTTGATGCCCTTGTCTTTGATGGTGAGCGAGGCAATTTCGCCGTAATACGAGAGCGCCAGGGCTCCGGCCTCGCGTATCAACTCTTCGGCGAAGTCGAACCTGGCGGCGTCGGCGTCCTGTGCCATACACGTCCTCCTTCACACGGGTATCGCCAGTCTCGGTCCAAATGTTTGCAGCCAGACCGGGGGACCGTAAATCCTTGCCCTCGGCGGTCAGCGTGCTTCCTTCTTGTTGGTGATCCGCGCCCGCGCTTCCCGCCACGTGGCAATAAGACGGCTGTAGACCTCGGCCATGCGGTGGACCGCGTCTCGATCCGAAACGCGCCCGGCGAACCAGTCGTCGGCGGTCGCCCCGAATATGGTCCGGCCGATGGTGAAGCCCTTGCAGATCGGCTCGACCGCCGCCGCGCCGAGCGCCTTCCTGATATCGTCCTCCGGTGCGTCGAGGCCGAGGAGCAGGACGCCGCGGCAATGGGGGTCGTGCCGGTCGATGGCGTCCGTGATCCGCGCCCACGCCGCTCGGCCCCGCGGGTCCTCGAGCTTCCACCAGTCGGGATAGACGCCGATGCCGTAGAACCGCTCGATGACCGCGGCGACGGTGCCGTCGTCGATCGGCCCGTGCTTGCTGGCAATAACCTCGAGCAGCAGATCGAGTTTGGCGGCGCGGCAGGCGCTGAACAACTGCACCACTCGCTCTTCCTGTTCGGCGCGCAAGGTCTCCGGGTCGTCGGGATGGTACAAGAGGAGGCATTTTACCGTGTGATCGACGGGCCATTCGTCGAGCGTGCTTCCCACGTCCGGTCCGCCCTCGAAACGGAGCGGTCGCGAGCCGGGCTGTTCGATGGGGCGGCCAATCCACAAGCGGGTGTCGGCGGCCTGTTCCAAGACTTCCCGCGCATATTGGCTATCGGCGATGATGCCGGCGCTCGTCCCATCCGCGACGGCTGCCTGTGTTGCCCTGAAGGCCAGCTTCTTGAAGGCGGGGATGCGGTCGCGGGAAACGCCATGGCGCTCGGCGAGGTCTTCGAAATGGCGCCGATGGTCGAACGCGAAGGCACAAACCTCGGCCCATTCCTTGCGCCGGTTCGTCGCCCAATGAATTTGCGTGAGCCTCGCGTCCTTGCGCAGGGCTCGTTCCAGACTCCCGTTTTCGAGGAAAAATTCAAGCTCAATCCAGCTCGGAATCGCCGGCGCGCAGCCGTGACGCGACACGGCGAAAGCCCCACAGGCATTGGCGAAGCGGCAGCATTCTTCGATCGGAAGATTCCTCAGCCAGCCGCGCAGGAAGCCGCTCATGAAGGCGTCGCCCGCGCCCAAGACGTTAAAGACCTCGACCGCGAATCCGGGTCCCTTGATGCCGTCGTCGATGTCGTCGGGGATCGCATCCGGAAACACGACGCATCCCATGGGACCGCGCTTGCAGACGATGACGGCGTCGGTGAGCGCGCGAACTTTGCGCACGGCGTCGAGGGTGTCGGTCGTGCCGCCGGCGATGTGAAGCTCCTCCTCGGTGCCGACCACGAGGCCGCAATCCGGAAGGATCGTCTGCAGGTGCGCGGTCACGTCGTCGTCGGCGACGAAACGCTCCTCGCCGAGCCCATGACCCGTGAGCCCCCAGAGAACGGGGCGATAGTCGATGTCGAAGACGATCTCGGTGCCCGCCTCGCGGGCGAGACGCATGGCGTGTCGGCTGGCGCGGTCGACGGTGGGCGAGGAGAAATGGGTTCCCGTCACCACGATGGCCTTGGCGCTGGCGATGAACGCGGGTTCCATGTCATCGGGCGAGATCGCCATGTCGGCGCAGTTCGCGCGGTAGAAGATCAGCGGGAAGGTGTCCCGGTCGCGGATACCCAGGATGACGAGGGCCGTCATCCGTTCCGGATCGGTGATGACATGGCTCGTGTCGACGCCCTCGCGCGCCAACTGTTCGCGGATAAATCGGCCCATGTGCTCGTCGCCGACGCGGGTAACAAGCGCCGATTTAAGCCCCAGCCGCGCGGTGCCGACCGAAATGTTGGTCGGGCAGCCGCCCACGTACTTGGCAAAGCTCGTTACGTCCTCGAGGCGGCCGCCGACCTGAGCGCCATACAGGTCGACGGAAGAACGGCCGATACAGATAACGTCGAGCGGACGACCGGACATCCCGACGGGTCTCCTTCAGTCGATTCCTTCCGGACGCCAGGGCTTGGCGGTTTCGTCCATGATCCAGCGGTGCTCCTCGGTGAACGCCGGCACGGTGTAGGGATTGCCCGGCAGGTGTCGGATGACCCAGGCGTAATACATGCCGTAACCCGGTGCCGCGCACTGGGCGTGATCGTTGCCATCGAAGATTTTCACCGTGTCGTACTGGCGGACCTTGTAAACGTCATCTCCTAACTCCGCATGGCCGTAGCCCTGGGGCTCGGTGAACCGATAATGGTAGATCTCCGGCTGCGGGTGGTGGTGCGGCGGGTAGCTCGACCAGCGGCCGGGCATGGTGATCACCTCGCCCAAGACGAGCTCGGCGTTGGAATCGCTGGTGGCGCCATCGAAGATCGTGCGCACGAACCTATAGCAAGCGTTATCGACCTGGCCCTTGCCCCGATGCTCGTTGGGCACGTCCTCCGGCCCGTAGAATCGGGCGGCGAACCGCTTCGTATTGGCCGTCCGGTACTGAGTGAGCTCGGTCGCGACGGCAGCGTCGATGACGACGGCTTCGCCGGCCGCCACGTGGAGACAGGCGGGCGATTGGTCAAAGATGGTGCGGCGGGCATATCGTTCCGTGTTGCCGGCAGCGGAAAACGAGGCTTCGCCCGTCATCAAGAGGAAGGCCGTCTCCGATTCGGTGGTAAGCGCCAATTGTTCGCCCGCCGAGAGGTTGACGACGGAAAACTCTATCCCCGTATTGTCTTCCGCTTCATCGAGGCGGGTCACGATGGTCTGACCGGGGCCGAAACCGTCCCGGAATCCCTTGAGATGCAGTGTCATTGCCTCATCATCCTCCGCAAGTCGCCATAACCGTCGAAATCCCCGGCGAAGCGTTCGCGCCGACGTTCACCCGAAACTAACCACAATTGCAAAATTTTATCATCAACCGGCGTTTCAATTTGGCGCCCACCGTTCGCGCGGCAAGCACCGTTGACCCAATGACCCGGCCCCCGTCTTCGTACCCGTTCCTTCTCAATTAGCCTCCGGCGGTTTCCGCACCCCCGCCAGGTCGCGGAAGCGAACCCGATCGCCGACGCGGATGCCGAGCCGCGCGGCGCTTCCGGCGGCGAGCTCGAGCACCGCGATCGCCGGTTCGCCCGAACCGATCGTCTTTTCCGAGAGCGGCGTCGTGCGCCGAACGATGCGCTTGACGCGCTCGTCGTCGCCGATGAACAGCATGTCGAGCGAGATCAGCGTGTTCTTCATCCACATTCCCACCTCGCCTTCGGACCCGAACAGGAACAACATGCCGGATTGGGGGTCGAGCCGGGTGCGGAACATCAGCCCCTGCGCGCGCTGGGCCGGCGTGCGCGCGACCTCGACCGTCAACCGCAGCTCGTCGGTCCGCGTTTCAACGACGAGCTCGGCGCGCGGAAAGCCGGCCGTCTGGGCGACGGCGGGGAGTGCGGGCGCCGCCAGTACGAGGACCAGCGAAACGATCCGTAGGGCCTGGGGAACGCGTATCATCGATGCCGAAGCTTCACGCGAAGCGGCGCGACGCCAAAATCTCTGCCCGAGGAGCGCCGCGATCCGGGCTGACCGGGCGAAACACGCCGGATTTCGGGAAGTAGCGCTAGAGCGTAATCCGTACGAGTCCACTCGTTCGGATTACGCCAGCCCGCGCCCCCCTTGACCGCAATAAATGGGGGCCGCCGCTCATGCGGCGGAAGCCTGCGTGGCGATTGAACGCAGTTCACCTTTGACTTGGGTAAAGGTGGACGAATAATGCTCTTGCCGAGGTCGATCTCAGCGGCTTGCGGTCCTCTTTCGCTTTGGCCGATTCGCACCCGCACTTCCTGTCCACGATCGAGAGCCATCACCCCGCAGCGGCGCAGCGTTCGCATGTGGATGAAAATGTCGGGCGATCCGTCATCCAGGGAAAGAAACCCATACCCCTTGGCCGGATTGAACCACTTGACCGTGGCGACGACGAAATCACCGACCTCCGCCAGCGGCGCATGGCCCTGCCGCTCGAACCCCGGCATCGCACGCGGACGCGGGGGGTCCTTGGGCGTCGCCGTGCTGGTATCGACCTCGACAACGCGAACCGCCTGGCGTCCTTTGGTGCCTTCGCTCACGGCGCAAACCACGGTCGTACCGCCGTCGAGACTGGTCATGCCAGCGTCGCGCAAGACCGAATGGTGAAGGAAAACATCCGAACCGCCGTCTTCAGGGACGACGAAACCAAATCCCTTTTCGGCGTTGAACCACTTAACAGTGCCGCGAACGACAGGTAAGTCCTCTTCGCCACTCTCCCCGATTTCCAACTCTTCGTTCATTGGACTTTTCTAACTGGAACGGGCAACTTTAGCATATACAACCCGCAGCGACAATTCGCGCGTGGTGCGGAAAAATAATTCCCGCCAAAAATAATCACCTTGGAGAACACGCACTTAACCGGACTGGGCCGATCTTATGCTCGGCATCGAACACGGTATCGCAACCCGTGCGCCGGGGGCCGCCAATTCCGGCTTGGCGCGCCCCGAGCCTTGAGGCATACTCTGCCGCCAAGCTGCGGCCCCTTCACATTGGGATGCTTATCGAACGGCGGTCGCTGTTATTCGCCGTACACAGAAGCGAAAACGCGAAACGCACGGGGGGCGATTTGGTTCGCGCGATCAGTCTATACGCGGCGCTGTACGGCGTCTGGCTTCTGCTCTCCGGGTTCTTCAGCCCCTTCTTTCTAGGCATCGCGGCGGTGTGCTGCGCGCTCGTGGTGTACATCGCGTTGCGCATGGACGTGATCGACCAGGAAGGTCATCCGGTTCAGATCTCCTGGCGTCTCATCCCTTACCTGCCATGGCTCGCGTGGCAGATCGTGCGCGCCAACCTCGACGTGACGCGCCGCGTGTTCAGCCGCGACCTCGACATCGATCCGGTGCTGCGTTGGGTGCCGGCGAGCCAGCGCACCGATCTCGGCACGGTGATCTACGCCAACTCGATCACGCTGACGCCGGGGACCGTATCGACCGACGTCGAACCGGGCCGCATCCGTGTGCACGCGCTTTCCGGCGACGCCATGGCCGAGCTCGAAACCGGCGAAATGAACGCGCGCGTGCGCGACGTCGAGGGCTGAGCGCCGTGTTCGACGTCACCGCGGCGATTCTGCTCGTCGGCATGGCGTTCGCACTCGTACGGGCGGTCCTCGGCCCGACGATCTACGATCGCATCCTGGCCATCAACGTGCACGGCACCAAAACGGTCCTGTTGATCGCGGTGCTGGGATTCGTGACCGAACGGCCCGACTTTCTCGATCTCTCGCTGGTCTACGCGCTGATCAACTTCATCGGCACCATCGCCGTGCTCAAGCTCATCAAATACGGATATCTGGGGGACGGCCCGTGAGCGCGCTCATCGACGGCCTGACCTGGCTGTTGCTGCTCGGCGGCGGTTTCTTCGTGGTCGCCGGCGGGGCCGGCCTGTTGCGCATGCCCGATTTCTTCACCCGTCTCCACCCGGCGGGCCTGGTCGACACGCTGGGCGCCGTCCTGATCATCCTCGGGCTCGTTCTGCAGGCCGGCTTCACCCAGGTTTCGGCCAAGCTCGTGCTCGTTCTCGTCCTCCTGTTCCTCACCGGCCCCACCGCGACCCACGCGGTGTCGAACGCGGCGTTGGTGAGCGGCCTCATGCCGTGGACCAAGCGAAAGGACAACGACTAATTCTCACCGCACCCGACATCGTGCTGCTCACGCTGCTGCTGGTCACCACCATCGCCCTCGCGAGGCTGCGCAATCTGGTGGCGGTGATCATGCTGCTCGGCCTCTATAGCCTGTTGATGGCCGTCCTCTGGGTGTCTTTCGACGCGGTCGACGTGGCGTTCACCGAAGCCGCGGTCGGCGCCGGGGTCACCACCATCCTCATGCTCGCCGCCGTGGCGCTGATCGGGCGCGAGGAAAAGCCGCACCGCCACAACCCGCTCGGGCCGTTGCTGATCGTCGTCGCCACCGGCGCGGCGCTGATCTACGCCACCGCCGAAATGCCGCGGTTCGGCGACCCCGACGCGCCGGCGCAGCAACACGTAGCGCCACGGTACATCGAGGACGGGCCGCGCGAGACCGGCGTCCCCAACATGGTTACCGCGGTGCTGGCGAGCTACCGCGGATACGACACCCTGGGCGAAATCACGGTGATCTTCACCGCCGGCATCGCCGTAATGCTGCTCATCGGCGCGCGGCGGCGCAAGCGGGAGGGCGACCAATGAGCGAGCATCTGGTGCTGCGCGTCGTCGCCAAGCTGTTGATCCCGTTCATCCTGCTGTTCGCGCTCTACGTCCAGACCCACGGCGACTTCGGCCCCGGCGGCGGCTTCCAGGCGGGTGTGATCTTCGCCTCGGCGTTCTTCCTTTACGGACTGATCTTCGGGGTGGAGAACGCGCGACGGGTGGTCCCGCCGGTTGTGGTGCGGGGACTCGTCGCGCTCGGCGTGTTGATCTTCGGCGGCACCGGCGTCGCCGCAATGTTGATGGACGGCAACTACCTCGAGTACGCCGTCTTCGCCGAGGACCCGGCGGCCGGAAACCACATCGGCATCTGGCTCGTCGAGCTCGGCGTCGGCGTCACCGTGTCCGCGGCGATGATCGCGATCTTCCTCTCGTTCACCGGGCGGCAGGGCTGAGATGGACGTCCTCGGCCACTACAACTACTGGATCTCGATCGCCCTGATGATGGCCGGGTTCTACCTCGTCATCGCCCGCGCCAACCTGATGAAGAAGCTCGTCGGGCTCAACGTCTTCCAGACCGCGGTGTTTCTCCTTTACATCTCGATCGGCAAGGTTTCGGGCGGCACCGCGCCGATCGCCAAGGAGGGATTCACGCTGTATTCGAACCCCCTGCCCTCGGTGCTGATTCTCACCGCGATCGTCGTCTCGGTATCGATGACCGCGGTGGCGCTGGCGATCATCGTACGCATTCGCGAGGCCTACGGAACCGTCGAGGAAGACGAAATTCTCGAGCAGGACGAGGCATGATCACGGCCCACCTCCCGGCGCTTCAGGTCGTGATTCCGTTGCTCTCGGCGCCGGTATGCGCGGTGTTGGGACGCGGCGTCTTCGCCTGGGTCGTGACCATGGTCGTCGCCTGGGTGGCGTTCTTCATCGCCGCCGCCTTGCTTTTCGAGGTCGTGACGAACGGGCCGGTGTCGTACGAGATGGGGGGCTGGGCGGCGCCGTGGGGAATCGAGTACCGCATCGACCGGCTCAACGGCCCGGTGCTGGTCATCGTCGCCGCCATCGGCGCGCTGGTCACGCCGTGCCTGCGCTACAACATTGCCCGCGAGCTGGCGCCCGAGCAGCAGCCGTTGTTCTACGCCGCCTTCCTGTTGGCGCTCACCGGCCTGCTCGGCATCACCATCACCGGCGACGCCTTCAACCTTTACGTCTTTCTCGAGATCGCATCGCTCGCGAGCTACACGCTGGTGGCGCTCGGCAAGACCCGCCGCGCGCTGCCGGCGGCGTTTCAGTACCTCGTGCTCGGCACCATCGGCGCCACCTTCATGCTCATCGGCATCGGCCTCCTCTACATGATGACCGGCACGCTCAACATGGTCGACCTCGCCGAGCGCCTGCCCGCGGTGCACGAGCTGCGCATGACGCGCGCGGCGTTCGCCTTCATCGTCGTCGGCGCCGGGCTCAAGCTGGCGCTGTTCCCGCTGCACCTGTGGATGCCCAACGCCTATACCTACGCGCCGTCGGTGGTGTCGGCGTTCCTCGCGGGAACGGCGACCAAGGTGGGCATCTACATGCTCGCCCGCTTCGTCTTCACCGTGTTCGGCGCCGATTTCTCCTTCAACATCATGCCCCTCGGCGAGCTGCTGATGATCTTCGCGCTCGCCGGCATCCTCGTCGGCTCGCTGGTCGCCATTTTCCAGACCAACATGAAGCGCATGCTCGCGTACTCGAGCGTCGCGCAGATCGGCTACATGGCGCTGGGAATGAGCTTCGCCAACGTCAACGGGCTGGTCGCGACCCTGGTCCACATGTTCAACCACGCGGCGATGAAGGGCACCCTGTTCCTGGTGCTCGCGTGCGTGGCCTACCGGATCGGGGCGTCGAACCTGAAGGCGATGCGCGGCTTGGGCCGGCGCATGCCGTTCACCATGGCGGCGTTCGTCGCCGCCGGCTTCAGCCTCGTCGGCCTGCCGCTCACGGTCGGCTTCGTCAGCAAGTGGTACCTGCTGGTCGCCGCCATCGAGAGCGGCCGGTGGCCGGTCGCCGTGCTGGTGCTGGTCGGCTCGCTGCTCGCCTTCGTCTACATCTGGCGCGTCATCGAGGTCGCCTACTTCCGCGAGCCCCACCCCGACGCGCCCGAGGTCATCCGCGAGGCGCCGCTCGCGCTCCTGATCCCCACCCTGGTGCTGGCCTCCGCGACGATCTATTTCGGCATCGACACCGACCTCACCGTCGGCGTCGCCCGGGTCGCCGCTTTGACCCTGCTCGGAGGCTACCAGTGAGCCCGTCGCCGGTGGTGCTGCTCGCGCCCTTCGTGCCGTTCCTCGGGGCGCTCCTGATCTGGGTGTTCCGCGATCACCCCAACCCGCGCGAGGCGGTGACGCTGTTGACCGCGGTGGTGCTGTTCGGCCTCGTCGTCTCGCTTTTCCCCGAGGTCTCGGGCGGGCTGCGCCCCTCGGCGCTGCTCGCCGAGCCGATCCCCGGGCTCAAGCTGGAATTCGTGGTCGAGCCCCTGGGTCTGTTGTTCGCGCTGGTCGCCAGCTCGTTGTGGATCGTCACCTCGATTTACTCGATCGGCTACATGCGCGGTAATGCCTACGGCCACCAGACGCGCTTCTACATCTGCTTCGCCGTGGCGCTGGGCGCGGCGGTCGGCGTCGCCTTCGCCGCCAACCTGTTCACCCTGTTCGTGTTCTACGAGGCGCTGACGCTTTCGACCTATCCGCTGGTCGCCCACCACGGCACCGAGGAGGCGAAGAGCGGCGGCCGCACCTATCTCGCCATGCTGCTCGCGACCTCGATCGGTTTCCTCCTGCTCGCCATCGTGATCACCTGGCACCTGACCGGCGGCAGGCTCGATTTCGTCCCCGGCGGGATTCTCCGCGGCACGGCGCCGCCGTGGGTGATCGGCGTGCTGCTGGCGCTCTACGTCTATGGCATCGGCAAGGCGGCGCTGATGCCGCTCCACCGCTGGCTGCCGGCGGCGATGGTGGCGCCGACGCCGGTGACCGCGCTGTTGCACGCGGTCGCGGTGGTCAAGGCCGGGGTGTTCACCGTTCTCAAGGTGGTGATCTACACCTTCGGCGTCGATCTGTTGGCCGAATTGGGATCGGGCCGTTGGCTCATGTACGTCGCCGCCGCCACCATCGTCATTGCCTCGCTGGTGGCGCTCAGAAAGGACAACCTCAAGGCCCGCCTCGCCTACTCGACGGTGAGCCAGCTCTCCTACATCGTGCTCGGCGCGATGATGGCCAGCACGCTGGGAGTGATTGGCGGCGCCATGCACCTTGCCACGCACGCCTTCGGCAAGATCACCCTGTTCTTCTGCGCCGGCGCCATCGCCCTCGCCACCGGCAAGACCGAGGTCAGCCAGATGCGGGGGCTTGGGCGCGCCATGCCGGTCACCATGGGTGCGTTTCTCGTCGGCAGCCTCAGCGTCATCGGCCTGCCCCCGTTCGCCGGCCTGTGGAGCAAGTGGTATCTGGCGCTCGGGACGCTCGAGGCGGACGAGTACGTGCTGCTTGGCGTGCTGTTGCTGAGCTCGCTTCTCAACGTCGCCTATCTGCTGCCGATCCCGGTGCGCGCGTTCTTCAGCCCGCCGGACAACCCGGGACCGGCGACCGGGCTGCGCGAGGCGCCGCTCCCCTGTGTCGTGGCGCTCACGATCACCGCGCTCGGGTGCCTGGCGCTGTTCATCTACCCGGATCCCCTTTACCGGCTGGCGAGCGCGCTCGTGCCGAGGTAGGGAGCAGGCCATGGCGAAGCAGCATTTCCTCGACAAGCCGCGGAACGTCAAGCGGGTGCTCCGGACGTTCTATGTGGTCTGCGCCGGGCTGCTCGCCATCGATCTGATCTTCGCCCGGCACGTCTTTCACGCCTGGGAGGAGCTGTTCGGGTTCTACGCCATTTTCGGCTGGATCGCCGGCGTCGCCCTGGTGTTGGGAGCGAAGGAGATGCGCAAGCTGCTGATGCGCAGGGAAGACTACTATGATCGCTAGTCTTCATCCGGCGCTCATCTTCGTCGCCGGCGCCGTCCTGGTGGCGCTCAGCCCCGGCCGTTTGCGCGCGGCCTTGTTCGTGCTGACGCCGGTTGCGAGCTTTGCCAACCTGGTGCTCGGCGACCACGCCGCGCTGACGACCGTCGAGATCTTCGATTACGAGCTCGCCGTGTTCCGCGCCGACCGGCTGAGCCTCCTGTTCGGCTATCTGTTCCACCTCGCCGCGATCATCGGCGCGGTCTTCGCGCTTCACCTTCGCGAGCGCATGCAGCACGTGGTGGCGCTGCTCTATGTGGGTAGCGGACTGGGAATCGTCTTCGCCGGCGACCTCGTCACCCTGTTCATCTTCTGGGAGCTCGCGGCGGTTACCTCGGTGTTCCTGATCTGGGCGCGGCGCACCCAGCGGGCGACCGCGGCGGGTTTTCGCTACCTGATGGTGCAGATGGTCTCGGGGCTGTTGCTGCTCGCCGGGGTGCTCATCCACGTCCACCAGACCGGCTCGACCGCGTTCGGCTACATCGGCCTCGGCGGGACCGCGTCGTGGCTGATCTTCCTCGCCTTCGGAATCAAGTGCGCGTTTCCGCTGCTTCACAACTGGCTCACCGACGCCTATCCCGAATCGACGCCGACGGGCACGGTTTTCCTGGGCGCGTTCACGACCAAGGCGGCGATCTACGCGCTCGCCCGCGCCTATCCCGGCACCGAGCTCCTGGTCTACGTCGGCGCGACGATGGCCGTGTTCCCGATCTTTTACGCGGTGATCGAGAACGATCTCCGGCGGGTGCTGTGCTACAGCATGATCAACCAGCTCGGCTTCATGGTCGCCGGCATCGGCATCGGCACCGCGCTGGCGATCAACGGCGCGGTCTCGCACGCGTTTAACGACGTGATCTTCAAGGCGCTGCTGTTCATGTCGATGGGCGCGGTGCTGCACATGACGGGCAAGATCAACGGCTCCGATCTCGGCGGTCTCTACAAGACCATGCCGGTCACCACGACGCTGTGCATCGTCGGCGCCGCCTCGATCTCGGCGTTTCCGCTTTTCAGCGGCTTCGTCTCGAAGTCGATGGTGATGGCGGCGGCGCTCGAGGAAGGCTACGACTGGGTGTGGCTGTTGCTCCTGTTAGCGTCGGCCGGCGCGTTCCATTACGTCGGAATCAAGATCCCGTTCTTCGCCTTCTTCGCGCATGATTCGGGCATCCGCGTGAAAGAGCCGCCGCTCAACATGCTGGTCGCGATGTTCATCGCCGCGGCGCTCTGCATCGGCATCGGCGCGTACCCGTGGCCGCTTTACGCGCTCTTGCCGTTCCCGGTGGAATACGTGCCGTTCGACGCCACCCACGTCGTCGCCCAGCTCCAGCTCCTCTTCTTCTCGGCGCTTGCGTTCGCCTGGCTCAAGATCACCGGGCTCTACCCGCCCGAGCTGCGTTCGGTGAACATCGACGCCGAATGGACGTACCGCTGGTTTGCGCCGCGCGTGATCCGCGGCGTCTGGTCGTTCGGCGCCTCGATCGACCGCGCATTGCGCGTCCACGCGCTCAGGGGCGTCGATGCAGTGGTCGCCGTGGCGTGGCGCTATTGCGGCCCGCAAGCGGCCGCGGCGCGGACGCTGCCGACCAGCGCCGCGGCGATCTGGGTCGCGGTGCTGCTCGGCGTCACGCTGGTGATCTACTACCTGCACGGCGGCGGCTAGGGATTCGCGGCGACAGACCCTTTTGTTAAAAGGTTAAAAGGGGTCTGACCCCTTTTAACGATTGTTCCCGAGAACGGTGTGGGCGCCGCACCTCGGGCGGTCACGATCTCTCGGCGGATTTCTGTTCTCCAACGATGTTCAGGAACGCCTGCACGGTGCGCAGGTTGCGCCGCTCGTTGAGGCAAACCACGTATTCGCGCGATTCGAGCCTGGCGTCGGAAATCCGGATGGCGCGAAGGCTCGGGTCGCGCCCCAGTTCGGCCTTCGAGATGACGCCGATGCCGAGCCCGGCGGCCACCGCCTCTTGCAACGCCTCGCGGCTGCCGATCTCAAGCACCACGCGCGGCTCGACTCCGGCCTCGGCGAGCGCCTTCTCGAAGACCTGACGGGTGCTCGATCCCTCCTCGCGCAGCACCATCGCCCGGCCCTCGAGCTCGGCGAGCTTGATGCTGCGGCGGTTCGCCCACTCATGGCCGCTGGGGACGAACACGACGACCGGCTGCCGCGTATGGGGGATCGCGTGCAACCGCTGGTCATCATCGATCCGCGGCAGCACGGCGACGTCGGTGCGGAACTCGAACAGGTCCTGGAGCACCGCCTGCGAGTTGCCCATGGTCACGGCGACGCGGACCCCGGGATAGCGGGCGATGAACTCCGCAAGGAACCCCATCACGAAATAGGGGCCGTCGGCGCCGACCTTGAGATAGCCGCCGCGCAGCTCGCGCGCGGCCGACAACAGCTCCTCGGCCTCCTGATCGAGGCCGAATACGCGCCGCGTGATGTCGAGGAGCTGCTTGCCGAGGTCGGTGACCGTGACCTGGTGGCCGCGGCGGTCGAAGAGCGTGACGCCGTAGCCTTCCTCGAGCGCCTTGACCTGAATCGTGACCGCCGGCTGACTCACGCCCAGGAGCCGCGCGGCCTTGGTGAAGCTGCCTTCGGTGGCGACCGCCTGGAACGCCCGGATTTGCGAGTAATTCATAAAACCTGCATATCAAGTTCATAAGAATTTATAATTTGATTTATAGTTGTCCCGGACCAATAAAGGCAACCGCTGATTTCCTCCAGGTCGAGGACGATCCCGCCATGCCGACCCGCGACGAACCTCTCCTGCTCACCCCCGGACCGCTGACCACGTCGCGCCAAACCAAGGCTGCGATGGTGCGCGACTGGGGCTCGCGCGACACCGAATTCATCGCCCTCAACGCCCGCGTGCGCCAGCGGCTCGTCGCCCTCGCCGGGGGTGAAGGCACTCATGTTTGCGTGCCCGTCCAGGGGAGCGGCACCTTCGCCATCGAGGCGACGGTCGGCACGCTGCTTCCCCGCGACGGCAAGATGCTGGTGCTGGTGAACGGCGCCTACGGCCAGCGCATCGCCCGCATCTGCGAGATCATGGGCCGCGCCTGCGCCACGATCGAGACCCCCGAGGACGTGCCCAACGACCCCGCGGCGCTCGATTCGGCGCTCGCCGCCGACGGCGGGGTCACGCACGTCGCGGTGATCCACTGCGAAACCACCTCGGGCATGCTCAACCCGCTCGCCGAGGTCGCCACCGTGACCGCGCGGCACGGGCGCAGCCTGATCATCGACGCGATGAGCGCGTTCGGGGCGATCCCGCTCGACGCCCGCGAAATCCCCTTCGACGCGCTCGTCGCCTCGAGCAACAAGTGCCTCGAGGGCGTGCCCGGCATGGGCTTCGCGATCATCCGCGAACAGGCGCTCGCGAAGGCGGCGGGGAACGCGCATTCGCTCAGCCTCGACCTGCATCACCAATGGACGGCGATGGAAGGCAACGGCCAATGGCGGTTCACGCCGCCGACCCACGTGATCGCCGCGTTCGACCAGGCGTTGACCGAGCACGCGGCCGAAGGCGGCGTCGCCGGCCGCGGCGCCCGCTATCGCCGCAACTGCGAGGTTCTGGTCGAGGGCATGCGCGCGCTCGGCTTCGCCACGATGCTGCCCGACAGGCTGCAGGCGCCGATCATCGTCACGTTCCACACCCCCGCCGACCCGAACTTCGACTTCGAGACGTTCTACGACCACCTGCGGGCCCGTGGCTACGCGATCTATCCGGGCAAGCTGACGGTCGCCGACAGCTTCCGCATCGGCTGCATCGGCAGGATCGACGAGGACGACATCCGCGGCGTGCTCGCGGCGATCGAAGAGGCGCTCGGCGAAATGGGTGTCGACAACACCGCACCTGCAATGGCCGCCTGAGGGCGACGCGAACGGAGGGTCGCATGGGCGTGAGAGCCGACTACGTGTACTCGAGAGGCTATCGCGGCAAGGTCAAGGCGGTCATCCTCGACTGGAGCGGCACCACCGCCGACGCTTACGTGATCGCCCCCGCCACGGTCTTCGTCGCGGTCTTCCACAAGCACGGCGTCGAGATTTCCATGCCCGAGGCGCGCGGACCCATGGGGCTGCGCAAGGACCTCCACATCAAGGTGCTCACCGAGACGCCCGAGATCCGCGAACGCTGGAAGGCGGTTCACGGCGAATACCCCGATCAGGGCGCCGTCGACCGCATGTTCGCCGACTTCGTTCCCATGCAGCTCGACTGCCTGAAGGAATACACCGGCCTGCTCCCCGGCGTTGTCGAGACGACGCGGGAGCTGCAGAAGCAGGGTATCAAGATCGGCAGCACCACGGGCTTCGTGCGCAGCATGGTCGACGTCCTCGAAGCCGACGCCAGGACGCAGGGCTACGTCCCCGACGCGTCGGTCGCCGGCGACGAGGTCGAGCACGGCGCCAGGCCCAAGCCGTTCATGGTTTACAAGAACCTCGACATGCTCGACGTCCATCCGATCCAGTCGGTGGTCAAGGTCGACGACACCGTCTCGGGCGTCGGCGAGGCGCTCGAGGCGGGGTGCTGGGGCGTCGGCATCGCGCGCTACTCGAACTACATGGACATCGA
Source organism: Pseudomonadota bacterium (assembly GCA_022572945.1). GTDB lineage: Bacteria > Pseudomonadota > Alphaproteobacteria > JAAXGF01 > JAAXGF01 > JACZUY01. The sequence goes on along the minus strand of JACZUY010000001.1, from coordinate 12,182 downwards.
CACGATCGCGCACGCCGAGAGCCTGTCCGAGGCGGAGATGCAGCGGCGCCTCGCGCACACCCGCGAGGTGCTGCGCAACAGCGGCGCGCATTACGTCATCGACGACTTCAACGAGTTGCTCGAGGTCATCGGCGACGTCAACCAGCGCCTCGCCCGCGGCGAGAAGCCATAAAGCGTGGGCCGCGTCCGGCAGTCCGCATCGAGGGTCTTGCGCCAACAGCCGCAACCGCCGGGACCGCGGGTGTCGCGTCCGAGGCCCTCATGTTTAAACATGCTCATCATGAGGGCTTCACCCTGCCACATCACGGCCTCATCCTGAGTTTGTCGAAGGATGAGGCCAGTGGGCAGCCATTGCTTTAATTCACCTACCGCTGCGCGGCCTTCTTCCTGGCCGGCTTCGTCGTCATCAACCTGTCCCGCCCAGCCGAACGCGTGGTGGCCTTCTACAACAAGCGGGGCACGGCGGAACAGCACATCAAAGAGGGCAAGAACGCGGTGCGGCTCCAGCTTCATGCCTTGGCCTACAGTCTGGCCAACTTCATGCGGACGCTGGCCCCGCCGAAGGAAGTGGAACATTGGTCGCTGACGACGCTACGAGCGAAGCTGGTGAAGATCGGTGCGAAAGTGGTCAGCCATGGCAGGTACATCACGTTCCATTTGGCCGAGGTTGCCGTGCCGAGGAACCTGTTTCGGGAAATCCTGCGTCGGATCGAAGGATTGCGGCCCAGACCACCAGCACGATGCTGAACGGGAGCTTGGAATCATGTCGGTTGACGGGAGAGGTGTGCCCAGATGACGCAAGAACAGCCCAAAACGGCCCGACGGAAACGGCGTGGCTCGACAAAGCGCGGCCAGAAGCCGAGCAACTTATCCGATCTTCTATGGAAGCGCCGCTCGTGCTATAGTGGTACCGCATTTAGGAGGCACCCGGGAAATGTGGAATCGAAAACTCCGGTACGCGGCGGCGATTGTCGTGGTCTTCGGGCTGTTCCTCATCGACGGATGGGGTTTTATCGCCAAGTGGAACTTGGGCGACGTTGAGGACCGGCCCATCGTCTGGCAGCAGTTGACTCCCGGCGGCGGCATCGTCCGCGCCATCGTCGCTCAAGACGCCGAGTGTCCGATCATCCGAGTGAACGGAAAGGACTATCCGATGCGCCGGCGGCCGCCGGCGGCGCGGCGCGCCTTCCCGCCGCGGCTTTGCGAATTCCCGGTGACGCCTGGACAGGACGTTAGGATCGACGACCGCCAGTTCACCAGGGCCGGCCGGTTGCCGAAAAAGATCGTCGTGCTCGGCGATACCGGCTGCCGCGTCACCTATTACGAACGCCAGGACTGCAATGACGCCGCGGAGTGGCCGTTTGCGAAGATCGCCAAGGAGGCCGCCAAGCACGACCCGGACCTCGTCATTCATCTTGGCGATTACCACTACCGCGAAGCCGCCTGCCCGGACAGCATTGGGGGTTGCAAGGGATCCCCCTGGGGCGACAACTGGGAAACCTGGAAGGCCGATTTCTTCGATCCGGCGGCGCCCCTGCTGGCCACCGCGCCGTGGATATTAGTGCGCGGCAACCACGAGGACTGCGAACGGGCCGGCGCCGGCTGGCTGCATTTCTTCGCCCCCTGGGTTCAGGATCAGGAACGGCCCGATCCCAATTGCCGAACGCTCACACCTACCCAGTTGATCGAATTACGTACAGGCACGAAGAATGAAGTCGCTTTACGTATATTGCAGCTCGACACGGCGGACGCGGAGTCGAAATACATTGATGAAGAAACCTACCAAGACTGGACAACTCAACTCGATGAAAAATTGGAGAAGGTGGATAGCGAAGTCGTCTCCTTTGTCCTGCTCCACCAACCTTTGAGAAGTGTGCCATTTCGCAAAGGTACGACACCAATCTGCGAAAAAGGCCGCGTTCCAGTGAACAAAGGGGAGTCGTTGATAAAAACCTGCGACGCGATTCTTGGACTAGGTAAAAAGTTAAACAGACTCACCGTCTTCTCTGGCGACACTCACGCTTTCCAGTCGATCCCTTCATCTAGCGGCACGCCGAACCAATTGATCGTCGGGAATGGCGGAACCAAGCTCGACCCCGAGACAAAATTTGATGTTAAAGAGGATGCACGGAATCGAACCTATTTCGATTTCGGCTTCATGGTGTTGGAGAGGTCGGAAGAAGACGGTTGGAAGGGGCAGGTGTATTCGGCCGGCGGCGATCTCCAACTGGTATGCGAAGATTTATCGGAATGCAAGAAACCCGAAAGCTGACCTGCGGATTGTTCGGCGGCACCTACCTGGCATCTGACCCAATCCTGCCCCATCGCAACCGTGTCAGACTTTCAAAACAGGCTTTTAGCCCGGGCCGCGCCAATTGTTCCGCACCGAGGGCCTTGCGCCAACAGCCGTAACCGTCGAGAGCGCGGGTGTCCCGTCCGAGGCCCTCATGTTTCGACATGCTCAACATGAGGATCTCATCCTGAGTGCGTCGAAGGACGAGCCCAGTGCTCGGCCCTTCCGTCAGCTCAGCTAGCGACGCGCGGCCTTCTTCCTGGCTGGTTTGCTGTGCGACCTGCGCGGCTTGCGGCCGCGCTCGGTCCTTGCAATGGCGCCACCGGATTGCGCAAGATAGCGCCGCAACCGGCCGAATCCGCCGCAGGGGCGCGATCGCCATGACGGTGACATTGGACGACATCAAGGCGGCCGCCGCCGCGATCGAGGGAGAGGTCGTCAAGACCCCGACGACGCACTCGCGCACGCTGTCGGAGATCACCGGCGCGGAAGTCGTCCTCAAGTTCGAGAACCTGCAGTTCACCGGGTCGTTCAAGGACCGCGGCGCGCTGGTCAAGCTCAAGTCGCTGACGCCCGGCGAGATGGCCGCCGGCGTGATCGCCATGTCGGCGGGCAATCACGCGCAAGCAGTCGCCTACCACGCCCAACGCCTGGGCATCGCCGCGACGATCGTCATGCCCGAGGGCATGCCCCAGGTGAAGGCGCAGAACACCCTGCGCTTCGGCGCGCGCGTCGTGTTCGAGGGCGAGACCGTCGACGAGGCGGCGATCCGCGCGCGCGCGATGGCCGAGGAGGAAAAGCTCGTCTTCGTCCACCCCTACGACGATGAAAAGATCATCGCCGGCCAGGGCACCGCGGCCGTGGAGATGCTCGAGGCGTACCCCGAAATGGATGTCCTGATCGTGCCGATCGGCGGCGGTGGACTGATCGCGGGCAACGCCATCGCCGCCAAGGGGCTCAAGCCCGAGATCGAGGTATTCGGCGTCGAGGCGGCGCTCTATCCGTCGATGTACCAGGCGATCAACGATCTCCCTTCCAAGACGGGCGGGCGGACGATCGCCGAGGGCATCGCGGTCAAGACCGTCGGCGCGCTGACCCGGCCGATCGTCGAAAGCCTCGTCGACGAGGTGATGGTGGTGAGCGAAGAGGACCTCGAGTACGGCGTGCAGCTCTTGCTCGAAGTCGAGAAGACGGTGGCCGAAGGCGCCGGCGCCGCCGCCCTCGCCGCGCTGCTCGGCCATCGCGACCGCTTCGCCGGCCGCCGCGTCGGACTCATCGTCAGCGGCGGCAACATCGACATGCGCCTGTTGTCCTCGGTGATATTGCGCGGGCTGGTGCGCGACGGCCGCATCGTGCGCATGCGCATCGAGATCGCCGACACGCCGGGCACGCTCGCGCGCATCACCAAGGTCATCGGCGACGCCGACGCCAACATCATCGAGGTCTACCACCAGCGCGCTTTCTCCGGGCAGCCGGCGAAGAACGCCGACCTCGACGTCGTGATCGAGACGCGCGACGCCGAGCACGTGCGCGACATCATGGCCAAGCTCACGGCGGGCGGATTCCGCTGCACGCTTCTGGGGCGCGAGGCCACCGTGAGCCCGATGTGAGCCGCGATACCATCGGTCATCAAGAATGACCGATGGGCGTTCAATCGGCACGCAGCCTTACGCCGCATTCGCGGCGGCGCCCAATTATTGCGATCAAAGCTGGCGCGCTTGCCAGCGGTCATTATGAGTCAATCATAATGACCGCTGGTATGAGTCGCGGCTTGCCGCCCGCGCGAGGCGGCTTCTATACTGGGAAACCCTATTGGACGCGCGCATGGTTGAACCCGTCACACCACCCGACCGCGCCGGCAAGGCGATACCCATCGCCCCCCGCGGGGCGCCCGAGCCGGGGGTGTCGCGCCGATGAGCAAGAGCGTTCTCTGCGTCGTCCACAACCGGCATTCGCGTCCGGGCCAGGTGGCCGAGGCGTTGGAAGCGAAGGGCTGGCGCATCGAGACATGCTGTCCGCGGGCAGGCGAGCCGCTGCCCGATCCCGCCGATCACGCCGGCGTGGTGATCTTCGGCGGGCCGATGAGCGCCAACGACGACAATCTCGACTTCGTCCGCCGGGAGCTCGACTGGATCCCGAAGGTGCTCGATGCGGGCACGCCGTTCTTCGGCATCTGTCTCGGGGCGCAGATGCTCGCCCGCTGCCTCGGCGCGGCGGTGGCGCCGCACCCCGAGGGACTGCACGAGATCGGCTACTACCGGATCGCCCCGACGCCGCTTGCGGACGGGTTTCTGGCCGACCCACTGCACGTCTTTCATTGGCACGGCGAGGGCTTCGAGCTTCCGGAAGGCGCGGAGCTGCTCGCCACCGGCGACACGTTTCACGCCCAGGCGTACCGTTACGGCGAGGCGGCGTACGGGGTCCAGTTCCACCCCGAAATGCAGCGCGACATTCTCGAATTTTGGATGAAGGCGGCCGCCCACAAGCTTGGCTCTCCCGGGGCGCAGCCGCCCGGGGGCCAGCTCGCCGGCCACGCCCGCCACGGGCCTGAGATGCACCGCTGGCTCGACGGCTTCATCGATTCCTGGCTCGCCAGGCATGAGCCGGCTCATTCGAACCGGCAGCAATAGAGCTTTATTCGTTCACCTTTTCACATCAAAGTGAACTGTGTTCATTCGCCACGCAGGCTTCCGCCGCATAGGCGGCGGCCCGCATTTATTGCGATCAAAGGGGGCGCGGGCTGGCGTCACGCCGCGTCGTCGCCGGTCCCCGATGGTTGAGACGGACCCATATCTTGAAGCCGCTGTTCGGCGATGCGCCGAATGGTCTCGCCAAGCGCCGGATTTTCGTCCAGCAGATCGTAGAAATCCGCGGAGTTCAGGACCAGAAGTTGACAACTGCTCATCGCCACCACGTCGGCCGTGCGCGGGCCGACGCGGATCAGCGCGATCTCGCCGAAGAAGTCGCCGCTCTTGAGCTGTACCGGCTGCGGGTTCAAGAGGACCTGGAGGCGGCCGGAGGCGACGAAATACATCGCGTCTCCCGGTTCTCCCTTGCGCACAATGACTTCGCCGGGAATGGCCGTGCGCGGCCTGAGCAGCGTCGCGACCTCGGATATCTCGACCGCGGTCAGCCGGGCGAACAACGGCACGCCGGCCACCATGGTCCAGGAGACGATGAAATCGCGCTTCTTGATTTCCTGGGCGAAGCCCGAGGCGAGAATTCCGGCGGGCAGCGCGAACGTCCCGATGCCGAAAATCGTGACCAGCCCGCCGAGCAGCTTGCCGAGCGGCGTGATCGGCGTCACGTCTCCATACCCCACGGTGGAAAGCGTCGCCATGCCCCACCACATCGCCGCCGGAATACTACCGAACGCCTCGGGCTGCGCCGTCTTCTCGATCACGTGCATGAGGCTGGAGGCGAACACCAGCATGATCAGCATGAACAGAAAGGCGCTGCCCAGCGCGCGGCGTTCGTTGTAGACGACGGCGCCGAGCGTTTCGAACGCCGGCGAGTAGCGCGTGAGCTTCAACAGCCGCAGCAACCGGAACACCCTGAGGAAGCGGAGGTCGATGGCGAACAGAATCGAAAGATAGAACGGCGCGATGGCGAGAAAGTCGATCACCGCCATCGGCGTGGCGGCATAACGCAGGCGCCCGGCGATGGGTTGCTCATAGCGCCTGCTGGGGTCCGCCGTGCACGCCCACATACGCAGCACGTACTCGACGCTGAACACCGCCACCGAGAAGATCTCGAAAAGTCCGAAGGGCGCTTCGAAACGGCGCCCGATGTCCTCGATCGACTCGAATATGACGGCCAGAACGTTGAGCCCTATAAGGCTCAAAAGGAAGAAATTGACCGCCTTTCCCCCGGCCTCCTTTTGCCAGGAGCCCTCGAGCAGATTGTAGACGCGGCTCTTCAAATCGCTCGCCACTGTCCTCACCAAAGGTTTGGGCGTCCCCGCCCTCGAGTGGTGCGGAGTTTAGCCTAACCGCCGAAAATTTGAAGAACGCAAGCCGGATACCGGCGACGCGGCCCGGTTACGCCCACAGCCTCTCGTTGTTGGGATCATGGAGCGGTTCAGCGACCACCCGCGCGCGGTGCGGTTATTTCGACGCCAGCGCCATTTCGAGCACGCGGGCGCAATGCAGCGCCTGGCGACCGGCGCCGTCGTGGATCTGGCGGCGGCAGCTCACCCCGTCGGCGACCAGCAGCGTGTCGGCGCCGGCGGCGCGCACCGCGGGAAGCAGGCTCAGCTCCCCCATCTTCATCGACACGTCGTAATGCTCGGCCTCGTAGCCGAACGCGCCGGCCACACCGCAACAGCTCGAGTCGATGGTCTCGACCTCGAGGTCGGGAATCATCTGCAGCACCTGCTTCACCGCGGCGAAGCCGCCGGACGCCTTCTGATGGCAATGGCCGTGCACCAGCGCCCGGTCCGCGGCGAGCGGCTTGAGGCGCAGATCGAGCCCGTTGCGCCCGGCCTCGCGGGCGAGGAACTCCTCGAAAAGCATGGCGTGCTGCGCCAGCGAATCGGCCTCGCCCGGCAGCATCGCGGCGAACTCGTCGCGCAAGGTTCCGAGACACGACGGCTCGAGCCCGACCACCGGCACGCCGCGCGCGACATAGTCGCCGAGCGCGTCGAGCGTGCGCCGCGCCTCGGCTTTCGCCTCGTCCACCAGCCCCGCCGACAGGAACGTGCGGCCACAGCACAGCGGCCGCCCGCCATCCGCCGCCCGGGGCACGCGCACGGTGAAGCCGGCGGCTTCGAGCACGGCGACCGCGGCGCGGGCGTTCTCGGGCTCGAAGTAAGTGTTGAAAGTATCGACGAACAAGGCGACCTCGGGCCCCTCGCCCGCGCCCGCGGACGGGCGGAACACGTCGCCGCGCCATTCGGGGAGCGGCCGCCGCGCGCTGAAGCCGAGCAGGCTCTCGCTCAAGGCCGCGAGTCCCGGAACCCGGTCGCGCAGGTTCATCACCCCGCGAAGGCGCGCCGCCCAGGGGGCGTAGCGCGGCAGATACGCGACGATGCGGTCGCGCAGCGGCAGGCCATGGCGCTTGCGGTAGTGATGCAGGAACTCGATCTTCATCCGCGCCATGTCGACCCCGGTGGGGCATTCGCGCTGGCAGCCCTTGCAGCCGACGCAGAGCGCCAGCGTGTCGTACATCTCGTCGGAGGTGAAGGCGTCCGCGCCGAGCTGCCCGCTGATCGCCAGCCTGAGCGAGTTCGCGCGGCCGCGGGTGAGGTGGCGCTCGTCGCCGGTGGCGCGGTACGACGGGCACATCACGCCCGCGTCCCGTTTGCGGCAGGCGCCGTTGTTGTTGCACATCTCGACGGCGCCGCCGAAGCCGCCCCACGCCGACCAGTCGAGCGCGGTGTCGATATCCTCGACCGCGTAGCCGGGCTTGAAGCGGAACAGCGCGCGGTCGTCCATGCGGTAGGGCCGGACGATCTTGCCGGGGTTGAACAGGCCGTCGGCGTCGAAGGCGTCCTTGATGTCCTCGAACGCGCGCGCCAGGCGTTCGCCGAACATCGCCCGGTGGAACTCCGAGCGGACGATGCCGTCGCCGTGCTCGCCCGAGTGCGACCCCTTGTACTCGCGCACCATGGCGAACGCCTCTTCGGCGATGGCGCGCATCTTCTTCACGTCGCCCCCGTCCTTCATGTTGAGCACCGGCCGCACGTGCAGCGTGCCGACCGAGGCGTGCGCGTACCAGGTGCCGTGGGCGCCGTGCTTGCGGAAGATGGCGTCGAGGCGCTCGGTGTAATCGGGAAGATCGTCGAGCGACACCGCGCAGTCCTCGATGAACGAGATCGGCTTGCCGTCCCCCTTCATCGACATGAGGATGTTGAGCCCCGCCTTGCGCACCTCCCAGATCGCCCGCTGGAACCCGCGATCGGTGACCTCGACCACCGTGCCGGGAAGGCCGAGGTCGGCTATCAGCGTTACGAGTTTCGCCAGGCCGCCGAGCTGTTCGGCCTCGTCGTCGCCGGCGAATTCGACCAGCAGGAGCGCCGCCGGCTCGCCCCGGACGAAGCGGTCGACGGTGGGGCGGAACTCATCGATCTCGCGCGCCAGCCGGACCATGGTCGGGTCGACCAGCTCGACCGCCGAAGGGTCGAGCGCGACGATCTGCTTCACCGCTTCCATCGCCCGCCGGAAGCTGGGGAAATGGCACACCCCGAGCGCCGTGTGCGGCGGGATCGGCTCGAGGTCGAGGGTGATCCGGCGGAAGAAGCCGAGCGTCCCTTCCGAGCCGACGAGCAGGTGCGCCATGTTGTGGCCGCCGGCGTCGATGGTGTCGATGTTGTAGCCGCCCACCCGGCGCAACAGCTTGGGGAAGCGGCGTACGATCTCGCCGCCCTCGCGCTGCGCCAGCGCGCGCATCTGCCTGACGAGCTCGATGTAGGCGCCGTCGCCGTCGAACCCGTCGAGATCGCCCGGCACCTCGGCGAAGCGGAAGCTCTCGCCGCCCGCGAGCACGGCGTCGATGGCGCGCACGTTGTGCACCATGTTGCCGTAGCGGATCGAGCGCGCGCCGCAACTGTTGTTGCCCGCCATGCCGCCGATGGTGGCCCGGTTCGCGGGCGAGACGTCGACCGGAAAGAACAGCCCGTGCGGCGCGAGCCAGCGGTTGAGCCGGTCGAGCACGACGCCGGGCTCGACCGTCACCGTGCGCGCCTCGGCGTCGAAGTCGAGGACGTGATCGAGGTGCTTGCTCACGTCGACGACCAACGCCTCGCCCACCGTTTGGCCGCACTGCGACGTGCCCGCCCCGCGCGGCAGCACGGGCACGCCCTCCTCGCCGGCGATCTGCACGGCGCGGACGATGTCCTCCTCGCTTTTCGCCACCACCACGCCGATCGGCTCGATCTGATAGATCGAGGCGTCGGTCGAGTAGCGCCCGCGGCTGAAGGCGTCGAACAGCACCTCGCCCTCGAGCTCGCGCGCGAGGCGCGCGGCGAGCGCGCCGTCGCCGGGCCGAGCGCCGGCGTGTTTCGGGGAGGCTGCGGTGAAGCTCATGGAACGAATGTGTCGGCCACAGGGTTGTCGCGGGCGCCGATGATAACATTCCCGAGCCAAAATTCAGCTTGAACTCGGCCCGGCCTCCGGGGTCGAATACGCCGACCGACATTCCGGACCGAAGCCCCGTGCCGCCATGACCTATCCGAGTGGACGACATTTCCTTCAGATCCCCGGCCCGACCAACGTGCCGGAGCGGATCCTGCGCGCCATGGCGGCGCCGACGATCGACCATCGCGGCGCCGATTTCGCGCGGCTCGTCCGCGCGCTGCTCGACGGCCTGAAGGCGGTGTTCAAGACCGCCGGCCCGGTGCTGATCTACCCGAGCTCGGGCACCGGCGCGTGGGAGGCGGCGCTGAGCAACACGTTGTCTCCCGGCGACCGGGTCATGATGTTCGAGACCGGCCATTTCGCGACGCTTTGGCGCGACATGGCGTCGCGCCTCGGGCTCGACGTCGCGATGGTGAGCGGCGACTGGCGCTCGGGCGTCAACGCCGAGGTGGTGGAAAGCCGCCTCGCCGAGGACCGCGATCACGCCATCAAGGCGGTCGCGGTGGTGCACAACGAGACCTCGACCGGAGTCACCAGCCGGATCGGCGAGGTGCGCCGCGCCATCGACCGCGCCGGTCATCCGGCGCTGCTGCTCGTCGATACGATCTCCTCGCTCGCCTCGATCGACTACCGCATGGACGAATGGGGCGTCGACGTCACCGTGGGCTGCTCGCAGAAGGGGCTGATGCTGCCGCCGGGCCTGGGCTTCAACGCGGTCAGCGAAAAGGCGCTGGCGGCGTCCGAGGGCGCGCGCCTCGCCCGCTCGTACTGGGACTGGCGGCCGATGCTCGAAAACAACGCCGCCGGCTTCTTCCCCTACACCCCGGCGACCAACCTGCTCTACGGACTGCGCGAAGCGCTCCGGATGCTCGACGAGGAAGGGCTCGACAACGTCTTCGCGCGCCATGACCGCCACGCCGAGGCGACCCGGCGGGCGGTGCGCGCCTGGGGCCTCGAGCTGCTGTGCGTCAACCCGGCGGAGTATTCGAGCTCGCTCACCGCGATCCTGATGCCCGAGGGCCACGACGCCGACGCCTTCCGCGGGGTCGTTCTCGAGCGCTTCAACATGTCGCTCGGGACCGGCCTCGGGCGGGTGAAGGGGCGCGTCTTTCGCATCGGCCATCTCGGCGACCTCAACGACCTCAGCCTCGCGGGAACCTTGAGCGGCGTCGAGATGGGGCTGGCGCTCGCCGGCGTTCCGCACCAGGCGGGCGGCGTATCGGCGGCGTTGTCGTATCTCGCGGAGGCGCGATCCGGCCAATCCGATGGACGCCGGGTTTCCGAAGGCAGCGCGTAGCACACAGTTTCGTCGATTTGTCGAGCAGTTTACGGGGGTTGAGCCGATGACCGAATCCATCCTGGTCGAGCGCGACGGCGCGATCGCCACCGTCGTCCTCAACCGCCCCGAAAAGCTCAACGCGCTGACCCGGGCGATGTGGCGCCGCCTCGGCGAAATCATCGAGTCGCTCTCGGCCGATGACGACCTGCGCTGCGTCGTGCTGCGCGGCGCCGGCGGGAAGGCGTTCGCCGCCGGCGCCGACATCGGCGAATTCGAGACCGAGCGGGCGAACCGCGAGCGGGCGGGCGTGTACGCCGCCGAGGTCGGGCGTGCGATTGCCTCGATCGAGGCCTGCCGGCACCCGACGCTCGCGCTCATCGAGGGCGCCTGCGTCGGCGGCGGGCTCGAAGTGGCGGCGTTCTGCGACATGCGGATCTGCGGCGAATCGAGCAGCTTCGGGGTGCCGATCAAGCGCCTCGGGCTGGTCGTGGGCTATGAGGAGCTTCGCGGCCTGATCGCGCTCGTGGGCCGCGCCGCGACGCTCGAGATCCTGCTCGAGGGGCGCATCTTCGGTGCGGACGAGGCGCTGAGGATGGGGCTGGTGAACCGCGTCGTCCCCGACGGCAAGGTCGAGGAGGAGGCTTACGCCACCGCCCGCCGCATCGCCGAAGGGGCGCCGCTGGTCGCCCGCTGGCACAAGCGTTTCGTCAAGCGGCTCGACGATCCCGCGCCGCTCACCGAGGCCGAACTCGAGGAAACGCTCGCCTGCTACGATACCGACGACTTCCGGCGCGGCTACCAGGCGTTCCTGGCAAAGAAGAAGCCGGACTTCACCGGACGCTGAGATGGGACCGCTCGCGGGCCTCAAGGTGATCGAACTCGCGCACATCATGGCCGGGCCCTGCTGCGGCCTGATGCTCGCCGACATGGGCGCCGACGTGATCAAGGTGGAGAAGGCGCCCGCCGGCGACGATACGCGCAGCTTCGTGCCGCCCGACATCGACGGCGAGGCGGCCTCGTTCATGATCATGAACCGCAACAAGCGCGGCGTCGTCGTCGATCTCAAGACCGAGGGCGGCAAGCAGGTCGTGCGCCGCCTGCTCGCCGACGCCGACGTGGTCATCGAGAACTACCGCAAGGGTACGATGGAGCGCCTCGGGCTCGGCTACGAGACCTTGCGCGCGGCCAACCCGGGGCTGATCTACTGCGAGATTTCGGGCTTCGGCCGCACCGGGCCCTATGCCGATCGCGGCGGCTTCGACCTCATCGCCCAGGGCATGAGCGGGCTGATGAGCATCACCGGCGAGGGTCCGGGCCGGCCGCCGGTGAAGTGCGGCGCGCCGATGACCGACATCACCGCGGGCATCCTCGCCGCCATGGGCGTGCTCGCCGCGTGCATCGAGCGCCAGCGCACCGGCGAGGGCCAGCGGGTCGACACCTCGCTGTTCGAGGCCGGCATCGTACACACCTATTGGCAGTCGGCGATCTGCTTCGCCACCGGCGTCGCGCCGGGGCCGATGGGTTCGGCGCACCC
>JACZUY010000225.1 GCA_022572945.1 Pseudomonadota bacterium | reverse complement strand
CGGTGCGCGCGTTCGTCACCCGCGCGCTCGAGAGCCGCGATCACGAGGTCACCGCGGTGGAAAACGGCAGCCAGGCGCTCGAAGCGCTGGAGACGGCATCGTTCGACCTGCTTTTGACCGACATCGTGATGCCGCAGCTCGACGGCATCGCGCTCGCGCTCAAGGTGGGGAAGGAGTTCCCGGCCCTCCCGATCGTGCTGATGACTGGCTACACGGCCGAGCGCGAGCGCGCCCACAACCTCGACGCGCTGGTCCACGAGGTCATCGGCAAACCGTTCTCGCTGGCCGAAATCTGCGACGCGATCGACGCCGCGCTGGCGGCGCCGCATCCCCAAGCCTAAAGCATTATTCGTTCACCTTTGCTCGGGTCAAAGGTGAACTGCGTTCAGTCGCCACGCAGGCCAAATCTTATATCGACCAAACCCCGGCCGCATTCGCGGCGGCCCGCCGATTGTTACGACCAGGAATCTGGCGGGCTGGCGTAATCCGAACGATTCCACGCGTTCGGATCACGCTCTAAAAGCGGCGCAACAGCCTGCGGATATAGTCGCGCTCGATGACGGGGCGGCGGAATTCCCCGGCGCGGTGATGGAGCTCTTCGAGAATCTCGCGGCTGCGCTGGAGATCGGCCTCGTCGGGGACCTTGGTTCGACCGTCGTCCTGGTGGCCGCGGCCGAGCAGCCCGCGGCCAAGCGGATCGAGCTCGTTGCCGACCGGCCCCATCTGACCGGGACGCCGAGGCCCCTGCCCGAGCCCCTGCAAGATCTCGTCGAGCAGCGAGCGCGCGCCTTGCTGCATCTGCTCGATCGCATTGGTCTGCGGGCCGACCGCCTGCCCGGGCAGGCGGCCGGAGAGCGCGCCGGCGGCATCGCGCATCGACCGTGCGGCGCCGGCGAGCGAGCGCGGAATGTCAGCGCCGGTCTCGCCCCAGCGGCGCATCAGGTCGCCGAGGCGGCGGCGCATCGCTTCCTGGCGCGAGAACCCCAGTTGCCCGCCGCCGGACTCGTTCAGCTCGCCCTGCCCCTGTGACCAGCGGAACGTCTGGTCCAAGAGCCGTTGCTGATTGCCGATCAAGTCCTCGAGGCCGCGCAACACTTCCTCGCCCTCGCCCATCTGCCGCTGCTGCATCCCGAGCATGGCCCCGGCGCGCAGGTTCTCGAGCAGCGATTGTAGCCGCGACAACAGGTCCCGCGCGGCGCCGCGGGCGCCGGTCCTCGCCAGCTCGCGCGCCCGCTCGATGATCTCGCGCAACTCGTCGCGCCCGATCGACTGCATCATTTGCTCCTCGAGGCCCGGATCGATGTCGCGCCGGTTCCGCGCCTGTTCGAGCAGCGCATCGACGAACTCGTCGAGCTTCGCCAGCAGCTCGTCGATGAGCCGCTCGATCTCCTCGTCGTCGGCGTCGCCCGCGAGCGCGTCGAGAAGCGTCTGCTGGGCCTCGCGCAACTCGCGTTCGGTGAGCGCCACGGGCCCGTCCTCGATGGTCAGCGCAAGGTCCCACAAAAGGCTCTGAACCCCGGCGATGGCCTCGTCGGATAGGTCGTAGAGCAGCCGCCAGCGCGCCGCGCGCAGGCCGAGATACACGCCGACGTCTTCATAGAAATGCTGCGGGCGGCGAGAGATGTCATCGAGGGCGTTGCTCACCTCGGTCCGCTTCGAGGGATCGAGCACGAGCACCTTGCGCTGCTCGACCAACGCCCGCGCGACCGGGTGATTGAAGAAGCGTTCGGGCAGCACGGTCGCGATTGCTTCGCTGGTCCCGGCCTGGCCGAGCGCGTCGGTGGCGGTGAACGCGATCGTCACCTCCAGCCCGGCCCAGAGATGCGGCGTGAGATCGTGATAGCTGGTCTCCTCCGCCGCCCGGGCGCCCGAACGCGGCAACGGCAGGTCGAGGGTAATCGACTGCGCCGGATCGTCCCGGCGGCGGATCGTCGCCACCACCGCGGCGAGGCCGTAGTCGTCCTCGGCGAGATAGTCGAGGCGCAACGCGGCCCGCTGGGTGCGCGTGGGCGAGCGGGCGAATTCGATCACCGGAGGTTGGTCGGCGATGACCGTGAGCGGCCAGCTCCCGAGCGTCTCGCCGTCCTGGACCACCGCGAGGCGGCGTCCCCGATCGAGCGTCGCGCTGAGCTCGTAGTTGGCGGCGTCGACCGTGGAGAACGGAATCACCGCGTCATCGATGCGAAGTTCGGGCGCGCCGGCGCCGCCGTGCACCCGGGCGAGCACCCTGCTGGCGCTCGGCACGACCAGCTCGGCGGGCTGCAGCGCCGCCCCGGCCCCCGCCCCGGCCCGGCCCCTTCTTCGTCCAGTCGCCCTCGAAGAACTCGTAGTACCCGCCGTTGAGATTGTCCGCCGCAAACGACTGCAGCGTCTCATACGTGCGCACCGCCCATTCCATCCCGCGCAAGTCGCCCGACGCCATGCCGTATTCGCTCAACGCGTACATCGCGAACGAGTGGCCATAGCCGATCTTGCTCTCGTTCAGCGGCGACCCGTCCCGCTCCGTCGTCCAGAACCACCCACCGTGCTGCTCGTCCCAAAAATGGTCGATGAGAAACTCCACGCCGCCCTGCGCGATCGACAGCGCCTTGTCCTGCGCAAACCCCGCGCGATGAATCGACGAAAACGTGAAGATCATCCGCGTCTGACCCACGAGAGTCTTCACCGTCTCCCCCGTCCCCAGCGACGCCACCTTCTACGACACCAACGTCGCAGTCCGGTCTTTCGAGAACAAAGCTATTTTGCTCCTGGCGGTGAAAGCGGCTGTCAGCCAAAATCCCGGGCGCGCCCACTATTTCCCCAGTTTCGAGATGTCCATCTTATCCCATAATTTGAACCTCCAGTTGGACAACCGCCATGTGAGACCAAAGGTGGTTGAGGGGATTATGGCTTGCTTCGACCAGCGGTTCGTGGACGGCGGTTAACCGCCAGGAAAGTGTGAGTGTTATTTTCTCTTGTTTTGGCGACGGTGGACAGAACCAAGGAAGTTGAACGGTTCCTAACTTCTTTGGAGGCGCAAACTC
>JACZUY010000224.1 GCA_022572945.1 Pseudomonadota bacterium | reverse complement strand
CGGCTGAACTGGCCGCCGAGCATACCGGCGAGCCCGATCGACGCAAACACCAGGGGGAACAACGGCGAGACCAGACGCCAATGGCCCTCGGCGCGCAGCTCGGTCAGTTGCAGCTTGTCGTCCTCCGATTGCGGCGGACCGAACAGCTCGTGCAGGTAGCGCTCGCGCGGCTCGCGCCAGCGCGGCCCCTGCGCCTCGACGAATCTGGTGAGGTCGACGCTGTGTTCGTCGAAATAGAGGCGGCCCAGTTTGCGGGCGCCGGGGTCGTACTCCTGCCGGGTTCCGTTGAACAGGACGAGGCGGGGGCCGGCCTGGGTGCGCACCAGGGCGCCGCGCTCGGCCATCATCGTCACCGGCGCGCTCATCTCGCGATTGTCGTGAACCAGGATGCCGAAAATCTGCCCGTCGGGCCGGCGCGACCGGATGTACACGGTGAGCCCTCTGCCGAGCGTGTTGAACGCGCCTTCCTGCAGCAACACGTGCGAATAGTCGCCGCGTATCGTGAACTGCCGGTCCTTGAATTCCCGGAACCCCATCGGCATGAGGTAAAGCGTGATCGCATAACAGAGGACCGTGACCACCGCCGCGAGGATCAGCGCCGGCTTGGCCAGATCGATCTGGCTGAGGCCGATCGCGCGCAGGACCACGAGCTCGCTGTCGATGGTGAGGCGGTGGTAAGTGTAGACGACGGCGCAGAACACGGCGATAGGCAGCAATAGAGACAGAAACACCGGCACCAGCAGGAGCGTCAGATGGAGGAACGTGAGAAACGAAAGCCCTCGGTTGATGATCAGATCGACGAATCGGAGCGACTGCGACAGCCACACCACGCCGGCAAGGACGAGCGTGACATATAGCGTCGCCCCGGCGAGTTCCCGCAAGACGTACGAGGTAACTCCCTTCATCGGCTCCCCGAACCGATTGCCGCGAATCGCCGGAGGTTACAAGAGAACGCGAAGAATTTCCTGAAAAATCCCGCTTATTCCAAGTACTCCCTATCCGAGCCGATGCCGCCACCAGTCCACGGCGTCCGCGAGGCCCGCGCGCAGGTCGTACCGCGGCCGGAAGCCGACCTCGGTGTTGAGCCGCGTCGTGTCGGCGACGAGCCGCGGCGGGTCGCCCGCGCGTGCCTCGAGCGCGCCGAGTCGCACCAGCTCGGTCCGGCCGACGATGTTGCCGAGCATTTCGGCCACCTCGGCAACCGCGACCGGCACGCCGCTCGCCACGTTCACCGGCCCCTCGACGTCGCAGTCGAGCAGGGCGGCGAACGCGGCGCCGGCGTCGCGCGCGTCCATGTAGTCGCGCACCTGGCGTCCGTCGGTGCAGCGCGCGGGCTCGCCCTCGAGCAGCGCCCGAATCACCGAGGGCACGAGCCGTTCCGGCGGCTCGTCGGCGCCGTAAAGCAGGAAGATGCGCCCCCAGGCGCAGCTCAGGCCGGTTTCGGCGGCGTAGGCCGAAACGGCCTGGCGAAGCGTGTGCTTTGCCTGGCCGTAAGGCGTGGTCGGCGCGCAAGGCGTCTCGTGTTCGCGGATCGGGGCCTCGCCAAGCCGCCCCCAGTCGTACTCGGCGCAGGTGCCGGCGACCACCACCCGCTTGCCGCCGGCGTCGGCGAAAGCGCGCACCAGTCTCAGACTCGCCGTGAGCCAGTCGAGGTTCGCGGCCGAGCGCCAGTATTCGCCGTGCTCGGTCGTCCAGGCAAGGTGGAGCAGGTGGCTTGGCCCGACGCCGTCAACGAGCGCCGCCGCCGACGCTGCATTCAACAGGTCGGCCCGGCGCCAACGAACGAATTCGGGCTCCGACCGCGCGGCGCGCGAGACGGCGTGGACCTCGAAGCCCCGGTCGTGCAGCGCCTTAAGGGCGTGGCGTCCGACGAACCCGGCGGCGCCCGTGACCAGCGCCTTTTTCATCGAGCGGCCTGCGGCGCGAAGTCGGGATAACCGCGGTCGCGTTCGGAGATCGCCGTCGGCGGGCAGGGCCACGCGATGGCGAACGCGGGATCGTCCCAGCGCACCCCGCGCGCCAGCTCCGGGTCATAGGCCGCGCCCATCAGGTAGAGCACCTCGACGTCGTCGGTCAGCGTCAGGAAGCCGTGGGCGCAGCCCGCGGGTATGAGCAGCGCCCGGTGCGTCGCGGCGTCGAGCTCGACGCCGACCCAGCGGCAGTACATCGGCGAGTCGGGTCTGAGGTCGACCGCCACGTCGTACATCGTCCCCCGAATGCAGCGCACCAGCTTCGGGTCGGGCTTCGGCGCCGCCTGGTAATGCATGCCGCGCAGCGTGCCGCGCAGCGTGTTGACCGATACGTTGCACTGCACCGCCTCGATCGGGACGCCGTGGTCGGCGAACTCGCTGGTGCAGAAGCTGCGGGCGAAGAAGCCCCGCTCGTCGAGCAGCTTGTCGAGCTCGACGATCGCGACGCCGGGGATTTCGGTTGCGCGGAAGTTCACGGCAGGACCTCGGTTTTCGGGATCGGCACGACGAACCTGCCGCCCCACGACCGGACCTCGTGCATCTCGTCGACGATCTCGTCGCGCAGGTTCCAGGGCAGGATCAGGACGTAGTCGGGCCGCGCCTCGATCAGTCTCTCGGGGCCAAAGATCGGCAGCCGGCTGCCGGGGGTGTAGCGACCCTGCTTGTGGGGGCTCGCATCGACCACGAAATCGATCAGCTCCGGCCCCACGCCGCAGACGTTGAGCAGCGTGTTGCCCTTGGCCGCCGCGCCGTAGGCGACCACGGTCTTGCCGTCCCGCCTGGCGCGGTCGAGAAACGCGAGCAGCGACTCCTTGACCGCCGCCACGCGCGCCGCGAACCCGGAGTACGATTCGATCCGGTCGAGCCCGGCGGCGCGTTCCTCGGCGCGCATCGCCGCCAGCCCCGGCCCGCTCGCGTGCATCGCCGAATTCTCCCGGCAGGCGAAGACACGCAGGCTGCCGCCGTGCGTCGGCAGCGGTTCGACGTCGACGACACGCAACCCGTTGCGGGCAAACACGCGCTCGACGGCGAGCAGCGACAGATACGAGACGTGTTCGTGGTAGATGGTGTCG
>JACZUY010000223.1 GCA_022572945.1 Pseudomonadota bacterium | reverse complement strand
GCGGCGATGCAATTCGCCAGCACGCCCTGGTCGACGTCGGGGAAGAAGTCCGCCTCGGCGCTGGCGATCTCGGCGGCGGGCGTCGCGTTGATATAGGCGCGGGTCTTCGTGTAGGCGCGCATGAACGCCGCGGCCATGTCGGTTCCGAGCCAGTCGCGCGTCGCGGCGAGGCTCGAGAACCCGCACGGCCCGATCGGGTCGCCGACGCGCGCGACCACATGCCCGACACCCTCGGCCTCGAGCTGCTGCGGGGCCGGGCCCTGCAGGTGGACGTAACGCGCCTCGCCCGCCCGGAAGGCCGCGTCCATCGCGGCGGCGTTGCCGGCGTCGATGGCGTTGATCCTGTCGTAATCGATCCCCGCCTTGTGGCAGGCATACTTGAACATCGCCAAGGGTTGGCCGCCGTGGTCAACCAGGACGTCCGCCCCTTCCAACTTGTTCCAGGTGAACGCCGCGTCCGGTTCGCGCCCGGTAATGAAGAAACCGTCCTTCTCGTTGATCTGGGCAAAGTGCACGGCGGCGGGCGTCTCCCCCCTGGCCAGCGAGCTCAGGCCCTGGCTCAAGGCCGATTGCGCCACATGCACAGAGCCGTCGAGCAACGCGGCGATGGCCGACTCGCCCGGGGGCGAGATCGACCAATCGTGCTCGAGCCCCTCTCGCTTCAGAAACCCGCCCGACATGGTCGAGATGAGCGGTGAATAAAAAGCCGAAAACCGGGTAAACATTATATTGATCCTGGTCACTGTCTTACTCCCCGAGGCGTTCGTTCTTGTTGTCTGGTGGCCAATCTCCGCGGACCTTTTTTCGTCGCGGGCCGCGTCGAGAAAGCCATTCGTTCCCATATCACGGCCGACCAGCCGAATGGAACGAGATCAGCGCGGCGCAAAGCCGGTCATGGCCCGACGTTGACATCAATTTTCCGCGAGACCATCTCGAATTTTCCGATCGTCCCACCAAATAGCACGACGAGGCAACGAACCGATTGTGGGTTCGGAACGCGTATCAAGGCTCGTCGATCGCGCGGTCGGCGCCATTTATCTGGAGTTTCATCCCATGCCCCGACAATTTCCGCGCACCGCCTTTTCCATCGCCCTGTTGCTGTCGGTGTCTCTCGGGACATCGTCGATTTCGAGCGCCGCCGGGAACGACCTTCAGGTGGCGACCTTCGCCGGCGGCTGTTTCTGGTGCGTGGAAGCCGACTTCGACCATGTGCCCGGCGTCGAACGCACCATCTCCGGCTATACCGGCGGCGACCTCGAAGATCCAACTTACAGACAGGTCTCCGCCGGCGGCACCGGACACCGCGAAGCGGTGCAGATCTTCTACGATCCGGACAAGGTGTCTTACGAGACGCTGCTCGAGGTTTTTTGGCGCAGCGTCGATCCGACCGACGACGGCGGCCAGTTCTGCGACCGCGGCGAGAGCTACGAGACCGCGATTTTCGCGAACTCGCCGGAACAGAAGCGGCTGGCGGAAGACTCCAGGCGCAAGCTCGGGCAATCCGCCGTCCTCGATCAGCCTGTCGTCACCCCGATCGAGACCGCCGGGCGGTTCTATCCGGCGGAGGACTACCATCAGAACTATTACCAAACGAGTTCGCTGCGGTACAAATTCTACCGCTTCAGTTGTCGCCGCGACGCGCGAATCGAGGAGCTCTGGGGCGACCAAGCGCATCGCAGGATCGCAAAGCAATAAAACCGTCGGTCATCAAGAATGACCGATGGTACAAGAGCGGCCGGGAATGAAGACGTTTCGTCGCACCATGTCGATCGCCGTATTGATCGTCGTCGCCGTCGGGGCGGTGCTCCTGTTGACGCCGATCGGCGAGCGGCCGCTCGCCGCCCTGTTCGCCGTGGGCGACGTCGAGAGCGTTGATTTCGCGGCGCCTGAGCTCTCGGACAATTCGAACTGGTTCCTGATGTGTCCGCCCGGCCTTTGCGGCGCCCGCGCGCACGCCGACAGCCCGCTGTTCGACGTCCCGGTCGAGCGGCTGCGCGCGCGCTGGCGCGAGGTCGCCGCGGCCGCGCCGCGCGTCGAACTCCTGGCCGAGCACGGCGACGGCTGGCAATTCGACTATGTCCAGCGCTCGGCGCGCTTTCGCTTCCCCGACATCGTCACGGTGCGGTTCATCGCCGCGTCGGCGACGCAATCGACGCTCGCCATCTACAGCCGTTCGATCTACGGGCGAAGCGACTTCGGCGTGAATCGCGCGCGGATCGAGATCTGGCTCGCCCGACTCCGCGAAGGGCTTTGACCCGCGGATAAACTGGCGTCCCCAACGGGAATCGAACCCGTGTCTCCACCTTGAAAGAGTGGTGTCCTGGACCTCTAGACGATGGGGACGCCGTGGCCCAGACGTTTACGGGCTGAACCGCGCGAAATCAAGCGGGATCGGAGCTTACCGCGCCGTCCCCCCGCCGCATTCAGGCGCCCGGGCGTGGGCCCTGCCGTTGGCGCGCCCGCTTGCGCGGCGCGCCGCTCAGGCGCCGGCGTGGGCGACGTCGTCGATGTGGAGCTGGACGCGCTCGCGGCCGCGCCAGTTGTCGGCGCGCAGGTGCCCGGCGACGTGCAACGTCCGCCCCGCCGCGGTCATCAGCGCGGCGCCCACCGGCGTGTCGACGGCGCGGAAGGTGCTGCGCGTATCGTCGCCGTTGACAGCAAGATCGAGCGGCTCGACCAGCAGCGACCCCAGGATCTCGTCGGCTTCGTCCGACTTGATGTCGAAGACGGTGCCCATTAGCAGCTCTTCTAGTGAGCATTCGATAAACGTGAAGATCTCGCAGAGACCGGGGAGATGGAACAGGTGGGTCGCATCCGTCGGCGGGAAGGTATAACACCGTCCGCCCGACGGGAAGGCGTGGAAGATGTCGCACGCGACGTCCACGCCGCCGGTTGGTGTACCGTTATTCGGAACTACGAAATAGCATCTTCCCCCACTCTCGAAGGGTTGAATAATAGGACAAGCGTCCTTAGCTAGGCCACCGCTGGGAACTCCGTTGTTCGGAGGGATGGTGTAGCACCGGCCGCTGACCTTGAACGGGTCGAGGACGGG
>JACZUY010000060.1 GCA_022572945.1 Pseudomonadota bacterium | reverse complement strand
CGTGCAGCTCCGCGCCGGGCGCGCGCTCATCGACCTGGTCGACGTGGCCTCCCCGCTCGGCCGAGAGGGCGGCGCCGCGCCCGGGAAGGAAGGCCGCAACGTCGATCACATCGCGCTGCGCATCGCGGTCTTCGACGAAGCGCGCCTCGGCGACCACCTCGCGGCCCACGGCGTCGCGCCCGGCGAGGTCGAGCGGCGCTACGGCGCCGAGGGCGACGGCCCGTCGATGTACATCGAGGACCCCGACGGCAACGTCATCGAGCTCAAGGGCCCGCCGGGCCCCTGAGCCGTGGGCGCGCCGGCGCCGCTCAGCGCACGAACTTGGCGAGGTGGCGGCGGATGGTG
Source organism: Pseudomonadota bacterium (assembly GCA_022572945.1). GTDB lineage: Bacteria > Pseudomonadota > Alphaproteobacteria > JAAXGF01 > JAAXGF01 > JACZUY01. Next base: position 11,773 of record JACZUY010000060.1, on the reverse strand, counting down.
AGCTCGAGCTCCCTGTCGAGGTCGCGCATCATCGCCTCGGTCATCTCGAACCACACCTGGTCGCGTTCATTCAGCGTGATGTCCTCGGGCACGGTGCGCGAGCGGTTGGCGACGGCGCGCGCCTGCGCCTCGACCGCGCCCCGGCTGTCGACGATCTCGATCCGCATCTCGACCGCGCCGTCGTAGCGCTCGGACTGGTCGGTGGTGAACGCCCCTTCGATGCCCGTCTTCTTCACCAGCGCGGTCTCGATCACCGCGGCGTTGACCAGCGTCACCCGCGCCACCCGGGTGACGCCCGTCGCCACGATGCGCTCGCCGGCCCAGCGCCGCGCCACGGTCGAGAGCCGCACCGGGAACAGGTGCTCGACGTTGGGCGCCTTCTGCGGCGGCGCGTAGGCCTGCACGTATTCGACCTCGGCGACGTCGAGGCGGATCGGATCGAGGTGCCTGAAGGTGATCTCCGGGTATTTCGGCGTCGGCGTCGGGGTCTCGCACGCGCTCACGGCGACGACCGCGAGCACGGCGGCGCAGCGCGCGGCGGCGGCAACGAATCGGGTCATGGTCTGGCGCTCGCAGGGATGGCGGGGCGGCGTCATCATCGCACGCCGCGCCCGGCCAATTCAAGACACGCGCCGGGGTTCTAGAGCGTAATTCGAACGATTGGAATCGTTCGGATTACGCCAGCCCGCGACCGCGGGCCGCCGCTTATGCGGCGAAAGCCAGCGTGGCGATTGAACGCAGTTCACCTTTGACCTTGGTAAAGGTAAACGAAAAATGCTTTAGACCCCGAGGCACCAGGCGAGGATTCCCTTCTGGGCGTGCAGGCGGTTCTCGGCCTCGTCCCACACCACCGACCGCGGCCCGTCGATGACCGAGGCCGTCACCTCCCTGCCGCGGTAGGCGGGCAGGCAGTGCATGAAGATCGCGTCCGGCTTGCCGAGGCCCATCATCCGGTCGTCGACCCGGTAGGGCTCGAGCAGCCGCTCGTTGACGTCGCCGCGCTCGGTGCTCATCGACACCCAGGTATCGGCGCAAATGCAGTCGGCGCCCGAAACCATCGCCTCGACGTCGTCGCTCACCGCGACGTCGCCGCCGCTCTCCACCGCCCAGGCGAGAACCTCGGCCGGCGGCCTGAGCGCGTCGGGGCACGCGAGCCTGAGCCTGAAGCCGAAGCGCACCGCGGCGTGGATCCACGACACCGCCATGTTGTTGCCGTCGCCCGCCCAGGCGACCGCCTTGCCCGCGATCGGCCCGAGGTGCTCCTCGAAGGTCATCACGTCGGCCATCAGCTGGCATGGGTGCGTGCGGTCGGTCAGGCCGTTGATCACCGGCACGCTGGCGTGCCGCGCGAGCTCGAGGAGCTTGTCGTGGCTGGTGGTGCGGATCATCAACACGTCGACGTAGCGCGACAGGACGCGCGCGGTGTCGGCGATGCTCTCGCCGCGGCCGAGATGGGTGTCGGCCGGCGAGAGCATGACGGTGTGGCCGCCGAGCTGGCTCATGCCGACCTCGAACGAGACCCGGGTGCGGGTCGACGGCGCCTCGAAGATCATCCCCAGCGTCCGGCCGTCGAGCGGCCGCCAACGCTCGCCCGCTCCGAGCCGCCGCTTGATCTCGACCGCGTGCTCGAGGATGCCGCGCAGGGTGGCCGAATCGAGCGCGTCGATGTCGAGGAAATGGCGCGGTTCGCTCACGCCGGTGCCTCCGCCAGGCAGCGGTCGAGGATCGCCGCCGCCTCGTCGATGTGCGACTCCTCGATGATCAGCGGCGGCACCAGCCGCAGCACGTTGTCGCCCGCCGCCACCGTCAACAGGCCGCGCCCGCGCAGCCGTTCGACCATGTCGCGGGCGTCCGTGCGCAGCTTCATGCCGAGCATCAGCCCGAGGCCGCGCACGTCCTCGACCGCCTCGGGGCGCCGCGCGGCGATCTCGTCGAGCCGCCCGCGCAGGATATTTCCCATGCGCTCGACCGTGTCGAGGAAACCGTCGGCGAGCATCACGTCGAGCACCGCGTTGGCGACCGCCATCGCCAGCGGGTTGCCGCCGAAGGTCGAGCCGTGCGTGCCCGTGGTCATGCACGCCGCGACGCGCCCGGTCGCGAGGCACGCGGCGACCGGAAAGCCGCCGCCGAGCGCCTTGGCGAGCGCCATGATATCGGGGGTCACGCCCGCCCACTCGTGGGCGAACAGCCTGCCCGTGCGGCCCATGCCGCACTGCACCTCGTCGAAGAACAGCAGCAACCCGTACTCGTCGGCGACCGCCCGCAGGCCGCGCAGATACTCGGGGTCGGCCACCCGGACGCCGCCCTCGCCGAGCACCGGCTCGACGAGGATCGCCGCGGTCTCGGGCCCGATCGCCGCGCGCAGCTCGTTGAGGTTGCCGAACGCCACCTGGTCGAAGCCGTCGACGACGGGGTCGAAGCCGGCGAGATGCTTCTCCTGCCCGCCGGCGGCGATCGCCGCGAGCGTGCGGCCGTGGAACGCGCCCGCGCAGGTGATGATGCGGTAGCGGCCGGGCTCGCCGGCCTCGTCGAAGTAGCGGCGCACCATCTTGACGCCGCACTCGACCGCCTCGGCGCCCGAGTTGCTGAAGAACACCGAATCGGCGAAGCTGTTGGCGACGAGCCGCTCGGCGAGCCGCTCCTGGTCGGGGATGCGGTAGAGGTTCGAGACGTGCCACAGCGCGGCGCCCTGCTCGGCGAGCGCGCTGACCAGCCGCGGGTGGCCGTGGCCGAGCGCGTTGACCGCGATGCCGGCGGCGAAATCGAGGTAGCGCTCGCCGTCGGCGGTGTAAAGATAGACGCCCTCGCCGCGCGCGAACGCGAGATCGGCGCGGGCGTAAGTCGGCATGACCGGCGAGATCACCGCGTACCCCCTGCTCTCCGTGGCGCCGCGGGCCCGCCCCGCCGCGCGGAAAAGCGCAGACTATGGTTCGCGCGCGAGGCGCTGTCAACGAATGAGCGGCGCGCCGGTCGCCAGCGTCTTACCCAGCGCCCGAGGCGTGATCGCTGAACAGTCCCCCGCGCTCGGATGGCATCGCACGCGAATTCGCGCTATCGTCGTGCAACTAGTAAACCTCGTCCGGAGCGGGAATGTTCACATGAACGGTCTGATCCCTGTTTCGAGTCCAGAAGGGCCAGAGATCGCCGGAGACGTGGTCTTCGTACACGGCTTGGACGGCGACGCGACGAGCACTTGGCGCCTCAGCGATAAGCCGGACACATTCTGGCCTCGCTGGGTTGGCGAGGATATTCCGAATGTCCGCGTGTGGTCGCTTGGCTACGCCGTCAGCGCGTCGGCTTGGCGCGGGACAACGATGCCGCTGAAAGAACGGGCCACTCACTCTTTAAACTTGTTGACGGCAAAGGAGATCGGGCAGCGCCCTCTGGTCTTCGTGTGCCATAGTCTCGGTGGTCTCCTCGTCAAGCAGATGCTGCGCCACTTACACGATGAACGCGATCGCACCTGGGCAGCGATCGACGAGCAAACGCAGGGGATCGTGTTCTTATCAACCCCTCATTCTGGCGTGAAGATCGCAAGTTGGACAGATTATCTTGCGCTCTTGCTACGCCCAACGGTGTCGATCAAGGAGCTGCGGGCAAAAGAACCTGAGTTGCTGGAACTCAATAAGTGGTACCGCAACAAAGCCGATCGTCTGAGAATCCGAACCCAAGCCTATTTCGAGAAACAAAAGACTCGTGGAATACTGGTCGTCGATAAAGAGACCGCTGACCCGAACATTCCCAACGTGGACCCCATTCCAATCGCCGCAAACCACAAAACGATTTGCAAACCTGCCTCGCGAGAAAGCGACGTCTACACCATGTCAAAGCATTTCATCGAGAAGTGCTTCCATGAACTAGAGCTTGCCGTTGAACCCGGGAAACCCAGCCCATCTCCGCCCGAGGTCGCTACCGCTGGCCCCGAAAAGATTTCCACAGCCAGCTTGCCCGTCACAGGCAAGCACCTCTTTGGCCGTGAGCAAGAGTTGGAGCAATTGGACCGCGCGTGGGCCGACGGGGAGACCAACGTCATCAGCTTGGTGGCATGGGGCGGAGTGGGCAAGTCGGCGCTGGTGAACCACTGGCTCGGAAATCTGGCGACAGAGGATTATCGCGGTGCAAGGCGGGTCTATGGCGTGTCGTTCTACAGCCAGGGCACCAGGGAAACCGCGGCGTCGGCTGATACGACTATCGACGAGGCGCTCCGCTGGTTCGATGACCCCGACCCGACGGAGGGATCACCCTGGGACAAGGGCGAGCGGTTGGCCCGGCTGGTGCGGCAAGAGCCAACGTTGTTGATTCTCGACGGGCTCGAACCGCTCCAGAACCCGCCCGGCCCCGATGAAGGCAGACTCAAGGACCCGGCCCTGCAATCGCTGGTGCGAGAGTTGGCTGCGTCCAACCCAGGACTGTGTGTCATCACCACGCGACAACGCGTCGCCGACATCGACCATCTTGCTTCGACAACGGCTCCCCTTATCGAACTTGAAAACCTGTCGGATGTAGCCGGCGCGCAGTTGCTCCGCACACTCGGCGTCGATGGCCCTGAACATGAATTGCAACAAGCCTCCCGCGAGTTCAACGGCCACGGTTTGGCGCTGAACCTGTTGGGCACGTATCTGCGTGACGTATGCGGTGGGGATGTCCGCCGTCGAAATGAGGTGCGCCTCTTGGAAGAGGACAAAGCGCAGGGCGGCCACGCCAAGCGGGTGATGGAAAGCTATGAAAACTGGTTCGGCGAAGGCCCGGAACTATCGGTGCTTCGCATCCTCGGGCTCTTCGACCGGCCAGCAGAGGCAAAGGCCGTCGCAGCCGTGCGGGAACCGCCGCCAATCCCGGGATTAACCGATGCTTTGCAGGATTTATCCGATGTGACGTGGCGTCAAACGCTCGCCAAATTGCGCCGGGCCGGACTTGTGGCACAGGAGGACCCGAACGATCCCGACACGTTGGACGCGCACCCGCTGGTGCGGGAGCACTTCGGGCAGCAGTTGAGGGATGAGCACGCGCAAGCGTGGCGGGAGGGCAACAACCGCCTGTATGAGCATTACAAGCAAGCCGCCCCCGACCTACCCGACACCCTCGAGGACATGGCGCCGCTCTTTGCCGCGGTGGCCCACGGCTGCGCCGCCGGCCGCCACCAGGAGGCACGCGACGACGTCTACCGGGATCGGATTCAAAGAGGGGACGAGTTTTTCAGCTCGACACAACTGGGTGCCGCTGGCGCCTGCCTAGCGGCACTTGCTCGTTTTTTTGATCCGCCGTGGAGACGGCCCGTCACGGCGCTCACCGAATTCGCTAAGGGCTATGTCCTCAGTGAGGCTGGTTTTTACCTTCGTGCGCTGGGCCGGCTCAAGGAGGCGGCAGAGCCAATGCAGGCCAGTCTGGAGGCCGCAAAGAAACAGGAGGACTGGAAGAACGCGGCTATCGGTGCCGGCAACCTCAGCGATCTTTATCTGACCATTGGCGACTTGGCGCAAGCCTTGGCCTACGGACAACAAACCGTCGAACTATCGGACCGGAGTGATGATATCTTTAGCCGATGGTCGAACCGAGTAACGCTTGCCGCTGCCTTGCATCAAGCCGGTCGCCTTGAGGAGGCAAAAGCCCTCTTCCAAGAAGCCGAAGCGATGTTAAAGGAAAGTGAATCAGCGTTTTCCCTTCTATATTCCACAGGCAGTTTTCGGTACTGCGACCTGCTGCTGGACCAGGGGAAGCACCAGGAGGTTCAAGACCGCGCTGGTCAGACGCTCGAATTGGCAACAGAACGGGAACTCCTTCTCGACATCGCCCTGGATCACGTCTCCCTGGGGCGAGCCCACTTGGCTGAGGCGCAACAGGAAGGGATGGCCGATTTCGCTGCGGCCGTAGAGCATCTGGACCAAGCCGTGGACGGACTGCGGCAGGCAGGAACGCAGCATCATATCCCTCGCGGACTATTAGCCCGTGCGGCGCTGCATCGGGTGCGGGACAAATTGGATCGAGCACAGCGCGACGTGGGCGAGGCCATGTCGATCGCCGAGCGCGGGGGGATGGGTCTTTTCCAGGCCGATGCGCATTTGGAGTACGTGCGGCTGTACCTCGCGATGGGGGAGAAGCCCGAGGCGTGGGAGCATCTGGCGACGGCCAAGGAAATGATCGGGCGCATGGGCTACCACCGCCGTGACAAGGAGGTCGAGGAGCTTGAGGAGGAGGTTGAAAAGTAGCCTTAAGCTGTAAGCCCTAAGCGATAAGCCTTAAGCGATAAGCCTTAAGCGGTAAGCGGTAAGCTGAAGAACGCTCCAACCCGGTTCCCCATTCTCATACCGCCGAGCCGATGAAGGTGCCTTCATCGGCTCGGCGGCAAGCGCGACCGCGCGCCGCGTCCCCTGGCGCGAAAGCCAAGGGGCCGGATGGCCCCGCCCGGCACCTGAGGGAACAAAGGCGAGTCCGTTCGTGGGCTCGCCGGTATCATACATCAGGCCGAAGCGAACCCGTGACGGTTGGTGCATGTGGCGTTGCTGTGCTAACGCTACGGCGCGCGGCGGGGGGCCGGGCGGGCGGTCGGTTGCGGAGGGCTCAGGGGAGCATGACACTCGAAAAACCCAGGTTCGCGGTGATGGGCGCGGGCGGGGTCGGCGGCTACTTCGGCGGCCGGCTCGCGGCGGCGGGCGCGGACGTCGCGTTCATCGCCCGGGGGGCGCACCTCGCGGCGATGCGCGAGCGCGGCCTCGCGATTCTAAGCCCGCTCGGCGACGCGACGGTTAATCCTGTGACGGCGAGCGACGACCCGGCGGCGCTCGGGCCGGCCGACTTCGTGCTGTTCACGGTCAAGATCTACGACACCGACGACGCCGCCCGCGCCATCGCCCCGCTGGTCGGGCCGGACACCGCGGTGGTCCCGTTCCAGAACGGGGTCGACGCGCGCGCGCGGCTCTCCCCGTTCATCGCGCCCGAGCGCCTCATGGGCGGCGTCGCCTACATCCCGTCGGTGATCGAGCGGCCCGGCGTGATCCGCCACGGCGACACCATCGCCCGGCTCGCCATCGGCGAGTTCGACGGGGCCGTGAGCCCGCGCGCCGAGGCGTTGCGCGCGGCGTTCCGGAGCGCCGGCGTCGATTGCGACATCACCGGCGACATCGAGGCGGCGCTGTGGGCGAAGTTCGTCACCCTCGCCGCGTTGAGCGCGGTGACCTGCCTGACGCGCCTGCCGGTGGGGCCGATCCGCGACGAGCCGGCGACGCTGGCGCTGCTCGCCGACGCCATGCGCGAGGTCGAGGCCGTGGCGCGCGCCCGGGGCGTCGCGCTCGCCGCCGACGTCGTCGACCGCGCGCTCGCCTTCATCGACGGCGCCGCGCCCGGATTCAAGACCTCGATGCTGCACGATCTCGAGCGCGGCAACCGCCTCGAGGTCGAGGGCCTGAGCGGCGCGGTGGTGCGGCTCGGCGACGAGATGGGTGTCGATACACCCGTTCACCGCACCGCCCTCGCCGCGCTCATGCCGTACGCCGGCGGCCGCGCGCCGGGCGGCGCTAGCTTGCGTGGCGATTGAACGCAGTAATGCCAAAAGATTAAGTGTCGTGGCGTATTATAGGTGTATATACACCTATAATACGTGGTGGTCGACGCGTCGCCGGGCTTGCGGGTTGATTGCGATCGAAGGAGGCGCCCGCGTGCGCGGGTCCGACGCGCTCAGCCCATCAACCGCGCCTCGATCTCCGCCATCGCGGCGACATCGGCCTCGGGGCCGGGGAACAGGTGGCCGTATTCGCGCCGTATCGCCGCGACGCTCGACTGGCCGAGCACGGTCTGCAGCTTCCTCGCCGACCATCCCTGCTCGATGAACAGCGACGCCGCGCCGTGACGCAGCGCGTCGAAGCGGTACTTCGGCTTGCCGCCGCCGTCGACGAGTCTGCACGCCTTTTGCAACGGCCCGAACCCCCGGCGCTCGATCGCGGCGAGGCCCCGGACGCCGCCGCGGTCGTCGGGGAAGACGAGGTTGAGCCGCCCTCCCGGGCACGCCGACCGCCACACGCGCAATGTATCCGTGACCATCGGCGCCATCGGGATGTCGCGCACGCCCGCGCGGGGCTTCGGCGGCCCGAGGCCGTTGCGGCCGTCGGCGCGGCGGCGCACATGAATGACGCCGGCGTCGAAGTCGACGTCGTCCCACGACAGCCCGCGCAGCTCGGCCGCGCGCATGCCGGTGAGGACCGCCGCGATGATCAGCGGCCGCCAGCAGCCGCTGGCGGCGGCCACCATGGCGCGAAGCTCGTTCTTCGGCGGCACGACCACCGGCTTGGCCGGGCGCGCGGGCGCGGCGATGTTCACCTCGCGCGCAACGTTGCGGTCGACCGCGCCGCGCCGCCGCGCCGCCGCGATCAGGGCCTTGAGGCTCGACAGCGCGCCCCGCGCCACCGCGGGCGAATGGGTCGCGGCGATCTTGCCGGCGAAGTCGCGCACGTCGTCGGCGGTCAGGCGGCCGAGCTTCGCTTCGCCGAGCGACGGCACGATGTGGCGCTCGACATGCTGCTTCCGCCGCTCGATCGTCGAGCGCGCGAGACCGGACCGCTCGCAGCGATAGAGCCAGTTTTGCGATTCCTCGGCGATGGTCGGGTCGTGACCGGCCTCCGCCGGCGCCTCCGTGGTCCCGGCGCCGGCTTGCGACGTCGCCGTTCCGGCCTCGGGTTTCATCCTCGCGCCGCCCGACCAGTGCGCCACGGTGTCGAGCGCCGCCCGCCCCCAGCGCTCGGCGGGGCCGGGCGGCCGCGAGGTCATCACCGCGGGCGAATCCGCGACCGCCTCGCGCACGTGGGCCGGCGTCACCTGATCGGCGCCACGGCCGTAGGCGGCGAGCAGGCTCTTGTCGGCGATGATGTTGATGATCCGCGGGATGCCCTTGCTGGCGCGCGCGATCGCGCGCAGCGCCTTGGCCTGAAACAGCTTGTCGGCGCGGACCTCGTCGGCGCTGCTGCGCAACAGGCGGTAGCGGATGTAATCGACCGTGGTCTGCGTGGTCAGGGGGTCGATCGTGAACGAGAACACGATCCGCTGGTTGAGCTGGCGCAGACCGTGGCCTTGCAGCAGCCGGTCGAGCTCCGGCTGTCCGAACAGGACGATCTGCAAAAGCTTGCTCTTGTCGGTTTCGAGATTCGACAGCCGGCGGACTGTCTCGAGCCCGACCGGCCCCAGCGCCTGGGCTTCGTCGACCACCAGCACGGCGCGGCCGTCCGCCCTGAACCGCTCGAGGAGGAAAACGTTGAGCGCGTGGAAGGGGTCGGACTCGCGGTCCGGATCGAGGCCGAATTCGCGGCAGACCGCGCCGATGACCCAGTCCGAATCGTTCTGCGGGTTGATGACGTACGCGACCGCCGCCTTGTCGACGAGTTCGGCGACGAGCATGCGGCACAACAGCGTCTTGCCCGTGCCCACCTCGCCGGTCACCTTGATGATGCCTTCCCCGCGATCGAGCGCGAAGCCGACCGACCGCAGGGCCTCCTGGTGCGACTCGCTGGGATAATAGAGCGCGCTGTTCGGCGTCAGCGAAAACGGTCGCGCCGTCAGACCGAAGTGGTTCAGGAATGGCATGGCTTCGGGCCGTTCTCAGCCAGCGGCGACGTTCTCCCGAACGGCGCGTCCGCCCGGGTCGGTTGCCGACCGGATCACGATACCAACAATCGGCGTTCGGAACAAAGCGATGTGCGGCCTTGGGTGATGTACCGAAGTTTGTGTCAGGCGGGTGAGAGGAGGTGCTCCGTGGGGTGCTGAAATCCACGAGAAGGAGCGCCGCCAATGCCGCAAGCTGCGACGACCGGGAGTTTACCGCGCGCGTTCCGGATGATGAAAGCCATGCAGGCGCAAGCGACCGAGCGGGGCGAGGATCGACGGCACGCCGCCGGGGCCGCGTCGTCCTAACCGGCGAACAGTTGCAGGTGCCACGCCAGCTCTTGCGCGTCGAGCGGGTAGTCGGTTCCGTCCTTGGCGTTGAGCACCTCGGCGGGGGGAATGCGGGCGAGACGGAGCTGAATTTGAATCGCCGTCCGCATGCTGAACCCGGCTTTCCAGACGAGCGCGGTGACCGACTGCGGGTTCTGTGACCCGATTACCTTGTGCACGATTTCGGGCGCCAGGTCCGACTTCAGCGCCAGTCCGCTGGCGACGAAGTCGCGGTTGCCCGCGTCGAGCGCGGCGAGCAGCTTTTCGTCGTCGAGCACGCCCTCGGCAAACGCTTTCTCGGCGTCGAGGGGCGCGTCGATATCGCCATCCACCCCGGCCTCGTCGATGCGTCGGGCGACCGCCTCGCGCACCTCGTCGGCGGCGCCCGAAGGCAGGTCGTGGCGATCCTCGAGCACGCGCAGGAGCGCCATGGCGACGAAACCGGCGATGCGGCGAATCACCCTCAGCGACAGCTCGGGACGCATCACCAGCGGCAGGTGCCAGCTCCCCGTTCCGGGCGCGCGGTCGATGATGCCGTCGAGTGTTTCCTCGCGGATCTGCGCGCTCGGATTGGCGAGGAGCGCGGCGATCGCGTCGGCGTCTTCACGCGCGGCGATCGCGTCGGCGACCGTGGCGTTCACGGTCTCGCGCCGCGCGATGGTGCCGAGCACGCCCTGGACCGGGTCGCTTTCGATGATCTCCACGAGGTCTTCGTCGCGCAGCAGCGGCGAGTATTCGAGGATCGGCGCGGCGACGATCAGCTCGACGTCGCGCGCGAGGTCGCGAACGATGTGCCGCGGCACGGCGTGCGAGCGTTTGATCTCCTCGGCGACGATGTGGCGCACGCGCGGCAACTGATCGCGGGCGAGAATTTCGAGGATTTCCAGTGTGAGCCGCTGGATCTGCTTGCGCACCTCCTGGCTGAGCCGCGGCACGATGCGGCCGATCTTGCGCGCAAGCTCACAACGAACCTCGTCGTCGACGTCCTCGGCGAGCATCCGGTCGGCATGGCGCGGCGTGCTCGGGTTGATCGCGATCGCGCGCCGAACCACGGGCGACTCGTCTTCCGCCAGGTAATAGAGAATTTCGGGCTGTGCGTCCTCGCGCGAAGCGAGCCCGCGCCGCACCTCGGAATCGGCATGGCGGGCAACCGCCTTGGCCTCGTCATACGCCGCGGCGGCCTGCTCGTCGTCGTGCGGGGCGAGCCGCTGCATGTCCGCGCTCATGACGCCGCACCCCCCGCGCCGGACCACGGCGGCGCCACGAAGAAACCGCTGCCGCCCAAGTGTTTGGCCTCGTACATCGCGGTGTCGGCGCGCGCCAGGAGCGATTCGAGGTCTTCGCCCCCCGCCGGGTCGAACGCCGCGACGCCGACCGACAACCCGACCGGCCGCTCCGGGTCGCCTGAGTAGCCGGCGAGGAACGCGCCCGACTCGACCAGCGCGGCGGCCTTGGAGGCAGCGTCGGAAGCTGCGATTTCGTCGAGCCAGAGGGCGAACTCGTCGCCGCCCAACCGGCCGACGACGTCGTTCGCGCGCGTGTGTCGGGTGAGCGCCTCGGCCCACGCGACGAGCGCTTCGTCGCCGCGCCGGTGACCGTACACGTCGTTCACCAGCTTGAAGTTGTCGAGGTCGGTATAGAGAGCACGGCGGCGGGACGGCCGGTGCGCACGGCGTGGCGGCGCCGGCGCTCCGCTGATTCCATGAAAGCGCGGCGGTTCTCCAAGTTGGTCAGCTCATCGGTCCGCGCCAGCCGGTCGAGCGCCTCGTGGGCGGCAATCTGCTCGATGGCGATGCCGAGGTGCCCGGTGATGCCGGCCATCAACGCGTGATCGTCCTCGCTCCATTCGCCGCCCTGC
>JACZUY010000222.1 GCA_022572945.1 Pseudomonadota bacterium | reverse complement strand
CTCCTCCTCCACGCTCAGCTTTGATTTGAGCATGTTGACTGCGCAGGGTCTGGACCCCAACACCACGTACTATCTCCGCGCCGGGGCAGTCTATACCGGCATGAAGAGCTACGGCGACGAGCCGCGCCGCGACCTCGGCCGCGGTGAGCCCGTCGTCCCACAGGCGCACGAGCGCTGCCACGGTCTCGGCCGGCCAGCGCGGGGTCGCGGCGAGGTGACGTGAGAGAGCGTCCATGACATTGATGTTCGTGGTTTGTTCAATACGACATCGCATCAAATGAGAAACATCCCAAATTGTCAATAGGAAAATTCCTTGGTGCGCCGCCGCGCGATCTATGGAACAACCGCGGTGGACGACGGCGATGGGAAACGACCGAATCGGGCGGTGGGACATGGCGAGCGAACTGGCGCAACAAATACGCCGGCAGATGGAGGCCGGCGGCTTCAACCAGAAGTCCCTGGCGCGCGCCGCCGGCCTGAACGAGACCGCTGTGCGCGACATCCTCATCGGCAAGTCGCGCCACCCGCGCCACGACACGGTGCAGAAGCTCGCCGCCGCGCTCGGCTGCTCGCTGGTCGACCTGATCGAGCCGCGGGGCGCGCCGGCCGCGGTCGAGCGCTTCGCCGAGGGCCTGGTGTTCGTCCCCACGTACGAGGTCGCCGCGGCCGCCGGCGAGGGCATCATCATCGACGGCGAGCACGCCACCGGGCGGCTCGCGTTCCGCCACGACTGGCTGCGCTCGGTCACCGCGGCGAAGCCCGAGGACCTGGCGGTCATCAGCGTGCGCGGCGATTCGATGTATCCGACGCTCGCCGACGGCGACACCATCCTCGTCGACCTCACCCAGCGCACGCCGGCGCGCGACGGCGTCTACATCGTCCGCTTCGGCGAGTTCGTGCTGGTCAAGCGCCTGCACATCGACCCGGTGCGGCGCCAGGTGACGATCTCGTGCGACAACGAGAACTACCCGCCGCTCGCCCCCGTCGACCCGGCCGACGTCGACGTCGCCGGGCGCGTCATCTGGGTCGGCCGGCGGATCTAGGGTTCGCTGGCAAAGGTTCGTCGGCCGGGGCGCCGGCCCTCATGCTTCGGCCAATCCAGGGTATCCAGCCCCTACCCGGGGCCCGCGTCGTCCACCACCTGCTGCTCGATGGCGCCGAAGACCGAGTCGCCGGCGCGGTCGCGCATGTCGATGCGCACGCGATCGCCGAAGCGCAGGAACGGCGTCGTCGCCCGGCCCCCCTCCGCGGTCTCGACCGCGCGGCGCTCGAGGATGCAGCAGAATCCGCGCCCGGCGTCGGCGTTGGCCACGGTGCCCGAGCCGATGATCGTGCCGGCGCCCAAGGGCCGCGTCTTCGCCGCGTGGGCGATCAGCGCCGGGAAGTCGAAGGCCATGTCGTCGCCGGCCCGCGGCGCGCCCAACCGCTCGCCGTTGACGTCGACTTCGAGCGGCAGGTGAAGCCGCCCGCCGTCCCACGCCGCGCCGATCTCCCCGGGGCTGACGGCGACGGGCGAGCAGGCCGACCGCGGCTTGCCGTGAAGAAAGCCGAAGCCCTTGGCGAGCTCGGCCGGAATCAGACGCCTGAGCGAGACGTCGTTGACCAGCATCAACAACCGGATTCGCCCCGCCGCCGCCTCGCGCGGGACGCCCATCGGCACGTCGCCGGTGACCACCGCGACCTCGGCCTCGAGGTCGATGCCCCAGTCCTCGCGAGCCGCGCGGATCGGCGCGCGCGGCCCGAGGAATCCGTCCGAACAGCCCTGGTACATCAGCGGATCGGTTTCGGCGTCCGCCGGCATCGCCGCGCCGCGCGCGCGCCGCACCCGTTCGATGTGGCTCAAATAGGCGCTGCCGTCGAGGAACTGGTACGCGCGCGGCAACGGCGCGGCAAGCGCCTCCGGGTCGAGATCGAAGGCGCCCGAAAGCGCGCCCTGGTTCAACAGCCGGTAGACCGAGGCCAACTCGGGCGCGACCGCACGCCAGTCGTCGAGCGCCGCCTGCAGCGTCGGCGCGATGTGCGGCACGGCGATCGCCCGCGCGAGGTCGCGGCCGACGACGAGGAGCGCGCCGTCGCGCCCGCCGGCCGCGAGCGACGCAAGCTTCACGACCCTCCTTCCTTCCACGAATCGACGTAGTCCACCAACTCGACGCCCGCCGCCGCCGGCCCGGCCTCGAGCGCGTCGCGCGCGTCGATCATCACCGCGACCTCGTCGGTCTCCTTGCGCCCGGCCTCGGCGCCGGTCCGGTAGGCCTTGGGGTGAGGCCCGTGGGGCACGCCCGCCGGATGCAGCGTCACCATCCCCGGGCGGATGTCGTCGCGCGAGAAGAACTCGCCGCGGTGATAGAAGATGACCTCGTCGTAATCGTCGTTCGAATGGAAGAACGGCACCTTGAGCGCCCCGGGATCGCTCTCGATGGGCCGCGGGCAGAAGGTGCAGACGACGAACCGCGCGGCGACGAACGTGGTGTGCGCCGAGGGCGGCAGGTGCATCCGGTGGCTCATCAGCGGCCGGATGTCGCGCCAGTTGATCCGCACCGGCATGAGCGTGCCGTGCCAGCCCACCGCGTCGAGCGGGTTGTAGGGGTAGGTGATCGTGCTCACCGCCCCGCGCCGCCTGACCAGCACCCGCCGGGGGCCGCTCTCGGCCTGGGCGCGGAAGGCGTCGTCGATGGCCGGCGCCTCGAGCGCCGCCGCGTCGAAGATCGCGTGCTCGCCGACCACGCCCTTCTCGGGCAACCGGTAGGCGTCGCCGGTGGCCTCGATCAGCAGCGCGGCGACCGGCGAGTCCGGTTCGATGCGCCACATCGTGCCGCGCGGCAGCACGATGTAGTCGCCGTCGCGAAAACGCAGGCGACCGTAGTCGCACAACAGATCGCCCGCGCCTTCGTGAACGAAGATCAATTCGTCGCCGTCGGCGTTGCGCGCCAGATGGTCCATCGCCTCCGTCGCCCGCCAAAAGCGGACGCTCAGATGCGCGTTGGCGAGCAGCACCGGCGCCTGCCACGGCGACGCGGTGTCCGCGTCGAGCCGCATGGCGTCGAAGGCGCGGGGCCTGAGCGGCCCCTCGATCGTCGACGCCATGCGGC
>JACZUY010000221.1 GCA_022572945.1 Pseudomonadota bacterium | reverse complement strand
TTTGAGCCACTACAGGATGGAATCTTGCTTCTCTACTATATAGAGCGTCTTGTCCAAATGTTCCGGTTGTGGATATTAGTATTAATAGCAAGAAAAGCTTAAGTGTTTTAATAGGATTAGAGATAAACATCGGATGATAGGATATCTTTACGATCTAAATCTTGCAATATCCCCAGATAATCAATAAGTTTTAAAATAGAGCGGGTCTTAAGGAGAATTCTCAGTTTAATTAACCATTCATCATATTGAAGAATTCTTTATTGGATTTAGTGCCGCTCATCTTATCCAGCAAAAATTCCATAGCCTCAACTGTATTCATAGGGCTAAGTACTTTTCTTAAAAGCCAGACTTTGTTGAGCACCTCTTCAGTTAAAACCTGGCTGGGCTCGCCGAAAGCGATCAACTTGCGGTTAAGGCAGGCCACCTGCCCCGCGCAAACCGACACACAGGAGAGGTCATGGGTGCTGAGCACAATGGTGGTGCCCTCCGATTGCAGCTGGTCCATGGTGTCCAGCAGGCGGTGCTGGGCCCTGGCGTCCAACCCGGCCATCGGCTCGTCCAGTAGCAGCAGGGAAGGGCCGTGGGCCAGTGCACGTGCCAGCAGCACACGGCGCCGTTGTCCGCCTGACAGCTCGCCTATCAGAGTACGCCTTAGCGGGTACATCCCCACCCGCTCCAGGGCTGCCGCCGCCGCCTCGCGGTCCTCGGCGTTGCTCGAGGTCACGAGGCGCGCGAGGTAGTAGGTGTTGGCAAGCGCCACGTCGCATTCGCCCGCGGCGACGGCGCGGATCTGGTCGCGGTCGCCGCCCTGGGGCTTGCGCGCGAAGTTGGCGACCAGCCCCTTCGCCCACGCCTCGGTCTCCGCCTCGCCGATATGGTCGACGAACGCGGCGAGCATCGACTGGTTATAGATGTTGTTCGACGAGCGGACGCACACGCGGCCCCGCCACGCCGGGCCGGCGAGCGCGGCATAGGTCGAAAGCTCCCCGGGCGCGACCCGATCGGTGGCGTAGATGATCGGCCGGGCGCGCAGCGACAGCCCGTACCAGGCGCCGTCCGCGTCGCGGTAGCGCGACGGAATCGCCGCCTCGAGCGCCGCCGACCGCACCGGCTGCAGCAGGCCTTTGTCCTTGGCGCGGACGAGGCGGCCGGCGTCGACGGTGAGAAGAACGTCGGCCGGGCTGTTGATGCCCTCGCGCTCGAGCCGCTGGAGGAGCGCGTCGGCCTTGCCGCTCACGATGTTGACCTCGATCCCGGTCTCGGCCTCGAAGGCGTCGAGCAGCGGCTTAATCAGTACCTCCTGGCGCGCCGAATAGATGTTGACCTCCGCGCCCGGCGCGGGGGTCGAGGTCAAGGCCGCGACCAGCCCCAGAGCCACGGCCCCCGATACAAGCTTCATCATGCTCGAACTCCCGTGTTTGATGCAATCTTAATTGCGAATGACACTCATTCGCATATCCAGTCCCGATTTTTGCACCACATTGCCGCAGGGTGTCAACCGTAATCGGAAACCACGCGCAACACGACCCGGGATCGGCGGGGGGGGGCGGGGGCGCCCGCGGCATCTCCGGTTGACACTTCTTGAGCGTGCCCGTAGGTTGCGCGCTCTTTCGACCAACCTCGTATTCGGGCGGCGGACGATGAAAGTGCTGAACTCGTTCAAATCAGCCAAGAGGCGGCACAAGGAATGTCGGGTCGTGCGCCGCAAGGGCCGCGTCTACGTCATCAACAAGCGCAACCCGCGCTTCAAGGCGCGCCAGGGCTGAGCGACGGGCCGCCCGGCATGGCGGCGGCCCGAATTCCGGAATGATCCCAGAATTGTGGTGGCGGCTGTCCTAGATAACGTGACTTATCTAGGACAGCCGCTTTATTTTTATCGGGCGGGGTGGGGATCAGTCGCGTCTGAGCACGTGGGAATGCGCGGGGTCGTAGAGCTTGCTGTCGGCGAAGCCGTGCGCGTCGAGCACCCGGCCCACCAGGATCAGCGCGGTGCGGGTGATGCGGTTGGCTTTCACCTTTTCGCGGATGTCGTCGAGCCGGCCGCGGATGATCCGCTCGTCGGGCCAGCTCGCGCGGTGGACCACCGCGACCGGGCAGTCGCCGCCGTAATGGGGGGTTAGCTCGCGCACCACGCGGGCGAGGTTGTTGATCGAGAGGTGGATGGCGAGCGTCGCGCCGGTGGCGCCGAACGCGGCCAGAGTCTCGCTCGCGGGCATCGCCGAGGCGCGCACCGCGGTGCGGGTGAGCACCACGGTCTGGCTGACGCCGGGCAGCGTAAGCTCGCATCGAAGCGCCGCCGCCGCCGCCGCGTAGGCGGGCACCCCCGGAGTCACGTCGTAGGCGATGCCGAGCGCCTCGAGCCTCCGCATCTGCTCGCCGATCGCGCCGTAGAGCGATGGATCGCCCGAATGCACCCGGGCGACGTCGCCGCCGGCGGCGTGCGCTGCTTCCATCTCGGCGACGATCTCGTCGAGCGTCATCGGCGCGGTGTCGACGACGCGGGCGTCGTCGCGCGCCTTGGCCACGACCTCGGCGGGCACCAGAGAGCCGGCGTAGAGCACCACCGGGCAGCGCTCGATCAGCGCGAGGCCGCGCACGGTGATCAGGTCCGGCGCGCCGGGCCCGGCGCCGATGAAATGCACCGTCATCGCGGGCGCTTCGCCGCGTAGCCGCGCGGGGTGTAGACCCAGTCGCGCGACCCGGCGGTGAACCGCCGGGTTTGGCTCGAGCCGACGATGAGGATGGTCAGCATGTCGGCGTCGTCGGGCGTGAGCGCCGGGAGCGCGACCGTGCGCACCGCCTCGTCGGCGCGGCCGAGGTTGCGCGCGATCACCACGGGCGTGTCCGCGGGCCTGTGTTCGAGCAGGATGTCGCGGGCGCGGACGAGGCCTTCGCGCCGGCGGCTGGAGACCGGGTTGTAGAGCGCGACGACGAAGTCGGCTTCGGCCGCGGCGCGCAGCCGCCGCTCGATCTCGTCCCACGGAGTCAGCAGGTCGGAGAGCGAGATCGCGCAGAAGTCGTGGCCGAGCGGCGCGCCGGCCCGCGCGGCCGCCGCCTGGAGCGCCGAGATGCCGGGCGCGACGGCGATGGCGGCGCGGTTCCATTCGGGGCGGTCGTCC
>JACZUY010000220.1 GCA_022572945.1 Pseudomonadota bacterium | reverse complement strand
CCAGCGCGATTTTGCGTACCGGGCGGTGCTCGGTCGAGGTGTAATATTCGGTAATCCACACCAACAGGCCGGTTACGGCGAGACCGACGAGGCCGCAGTAAAAAAGATTGCGCCCGGTAAAGTCGATGCCGCCGGCGGCGAGCCTGGTGTCGAAGCCGATCATGTATTCGGTCAGCGGCCACAGCGCCACGGCCGAGATCAGCGCGGTGGCGATGACCCCCTTGTAAAGCGCGGCCATGATGTTCTCGTTTGCGCCCAGGCGCACGAAGAACGTGCCGATCACCGAGGCGAGGATGCACACGCCGCCGATGGCCATCGGATAAAGCATCAGCGTCTCGCGCGCTTCCCCGCTAAACAGGACAGTCGCTAGAAGCATGGTTGCGACCATGGTCACGGCATAGGTCTCGAACAAATCGGCCGCCATGCCCGCACAGTCGCCCACGTTGTCGCCGACGTTATCGGCGATGACCGCCGGATTGCGCGGATCGTCCTCGGGAATGCCGGCCTCGATCTTGCCCACCAGATCGGCGCCCACATCGGCGCCCTTGGTGAAGATTCCACCGCCGAGACGAGCGAAAATCGAGATCAGCGAGCCGCCGAAGCCGAGCCCGATCAGCCCCCACACGAGCTCGCGGGTATCCATGCCCTGGGCCCGCAGGACGCCGTAATAGCCGGCGACGCCCAGGAGACCCAATCCAACCACCAAAAGCCCGGTTACCGCGCCGGCGCGAAAGGCGATGCCGAGCGCCTCACCAACCCCGTTGCTCGCAGCCGCGGCCGTGCGCACGTTCGCGCGCACGGAAATATTCATGCCGATATATCCGGTCGCGCCAGACAGCACCGCGCCGATCAGGAAGCCGATGCTGACGCTGAAGCCGAGGAGCAACGTGAGGATGACGAAGACCACCACGCCGACCAGCGCGATCGCCAGATACTGACGGTTGAGATAGGCGCGCGCGCCTTCCTGCACGGCGCCGGAAATCTCCTGCATGCGTTCGCTGCCGGCGTCGGCCGCGAGCACCGACCGCGCGGCGAACACGCCATAGAGCAACGCAACGACGCCGCTCGCGACGACGAACCAATAGACCGTAGGCATCGAGGACCCCCTCAGACTCGGACGCGAAATACGCCGGTTTCCGCGCGGCCGGCCCGAGGACGGGCGCCGGCCGCGCCGGCGGCGGAAAAAGACGCGCGGAAGATGCCAGAGATGTTTGAGTTCCGCAACCCGGCCGCGACCGCCGATTCGCCTCGGCTATGCCCGGCGGTCAGTGGGCGAGCTGCACCAGCACGTCACGCACCACCCCGGGGCCCAGCGCCTTGTGGGCCCCGGCGATCAGACGCGCCTTGACGCGGGCGAGGTTGATGAGTCGCTGGTCCGGGCTGCGCGTCGCGGCGAGCGTGTGCAACTCGGTCACGAACGCGTCGCGCAGCCGCGGCAGCATCTCGCGCACGCGCTCGATGTCGGGCTTGCATCCGACCTCGAGGCTGACGACGAGCAGCACATAGTGCGCGAACTTGCCGTCGCGAAGAAATGGGGCGGTCAGAGGATCGAGCTCGATGAACAGGGCCTGGTCGCCCATCGGGGCGGACTCGCCGCCCGCCGAGGCGGACCCGCCGCCCGCACCTTCGCCCGACCCGTCGGCGAAGTATTGCAGCCAGCCGATGTAGCCCCCGCCGCCGAGCACAAGCACGGCAACCAGAATGACGACAAGCTTTTTCATCGATGCAGACTCCGCCCGGGTGCACGTCACCGGCGCCGACCGATCGCGCCGCCGATGATGCCGGGCGAAGAATGAAAAATCCGTGAAGCCGCCGCGTGGCGACGCTCATCAATCGTCGACGAGAATCGGTTCGGTGTGCTGGGTTACGCGGTAGGTGCGCACGCAATCGGCGTCGAACGGCGCGGCGCAACGCTCATCGCGCCACAGGCTGAATCGGACGATCTCCCAGCGGTCCGGATCGACCGCCGCCGCATGGCAATAAAGGCCCGGTCGGCGGAGCATCTCGCGGTGTCGCCGCTTCTCGCGCTGGGCGACGCTGCGAAGGTTTCGCTCGGGGTCCAGCGCGTCGATCTCGCTGATTGCAAAGCGGGGCGCGACCGAGGTATCGCCCGGGCCGAACTCGAGCACGCCCCAGGTGCGCACCCGCGGCCGGCCAAACTCGTCGACGACCTCGCCGAACCGGCTGCCGAGGAGAAAACACCGCATCGCCCCACCGGAGCGCCAGATATAAAGCGGCGCGCACACGTGCGCGTCGTCGTCGACCAGGCAGGCGGCGTGCACGAGGTCGCGCCGCGGATTGACCCGCCGCGCGCAGTCGACGACCCGCTCATAGGCGCCGGTCTCGTCACTGCAAGCGCCGAGGCGGAGATTCAATTGCATGGCAAGCATCGCGGCCTGCTCTCCCAATCCGAACCCGTCCATCCCTCGAACCGTGAAACTAGTCCTGCGCCGCCCATGTGACCATTGCACAACACGCATGCGAGCCATGCGTTGCGGCGAGGCGGGTCACATGTGCCGGTATCCGCTCTCCGGCAAGTCGAGCGCCGCGCCGCGCTCGTCGAGCACGCGAACCCCCGCCCCGGCGATGATCCGGCCGATCACGGCGATCCCGACGTCGATCTCGGCGGCGAGCTCGGAAAGCGCGGTGGCGGCATCCGGTTCCGCGGTGAAGACGAGCTCATAGTCGTCGCCGCCCGCGAGCACGGTGTTCAGCATTGCCGGGTCGCTCGCGAGCGCCGCCCGCACCGCCGGTGACAGCGGCAGCCGCGCCGCCTCGACCTCGGCGGCGACGCCCGAACACTCGCAGATGTGGCCGAGGTCGGCGACGAGACCGTCCGATACGTCGCACGCCGCGTGCGCCAGACCGACCAGCCGCTGGCCGAGCGCGACGCGCGGCCGCGGCAAGCGATAGCGCTCGATGATATGGACTCAATGGCACACGTGATGATGTGCTTCGCATGTAGGTGGGCCCGAAAGCACGACTTGGCGATTTCCGAGGCAAAAAAGGCGGTGGAACTCAATCCCAGTAACGCCGTCGCGCACATCCATCTCGGTAATATGTTGGATCTTGCAGGACATCCAAATGAAGGCATCGCAAACATGAAAAATGGACTTCAACTCAATCCTCGTGACCC
>JACZUY010000219.1 GCA_022572945.1 Pseudomonadota bacterium | reverse complement strand
GCCGGCGCGACTCGTCGCTCGACACCAGCCGCTTCCGCCCGCCGCCGCGCCCCGGCGACCAGCTCTCGCTGCTCTAGGCGCTGGTGATTCGAGCCAGGCGCGGCGGGTTCGTGATACACTCGCCGGCGCCATGGACGCGCCCCACGAGCTCACTTTTATCGCCCTGGTCGCGGTGGTCGCGCTGGTTTGCGGCATGACGATGGCGCGGCTCAAGCAGCCGGCGATCATCGGCTACATCGTCGCCGGCGTGGTGCTCGGCCCGTCGGGCCTGGGGCTGGTCGCGGACGCCAGGCAGATCAACGTGCTCGCCGAGCTCGGCGTGCTGATGCTCCTGTTCCTGATCGGCATGGAGCTCAGCCTGCGCGCGTTCAAGACGGTGTGGCGCGTGGCGCTCCTCGGCACCGCGCTGCAGGTCGCCGTGAGCCTCGCGGTGATGGTGCTGTTGTCGCAACTCCTCGGCTGGCCGATCGAGCTGGCGGTGCTTTTGGGCTTCGTCGCCGCGCTGTCGAGCACCGCCGTCGCGATCAAGATGCTCGAGGACATCGACGAGCTGCGCACCGAGGTCGGCCGCCGCGCGGTCGGCATCCTGATCGCCCAGGACCTCGCGGTGGTGCCGATGATGCTGGTGCTCAACGCCATGGCCAGCGAGGCCGGCCTGTCGCTGGTCGACCTCCTGCCGATGGCGCTCGCGGTCGGCTTCCTGGTGCTGTTCGTATGGTACCTGAGCCGCCGCCAGCGCATTCGCCTGCCGCTCAGCAAATGGGTCGTCGGCGACCGCGACCTGACGCCGCTGGCGGCGCTGGCGCCGTGCTTCGCGGCGGCGACGGTCAGCGGGCTGTTGGGGCTGTCGACGGCCTACGGCGCGTTCCTCGCCGGCCTGTTCATCGGCTCGAGCACCGCGCGCCAGACGCTCATCGAGGCGACGCGGCCGATCCAGAGCGTGCTCCTGATGCTGTTCTTCCTGTCGATCGGGCTGCTCATCGACCTCAACTACATCTGGACGCACCTGTTCGGCGTTCTCCTCCTCTTGCTCATCGTCACCGTCGGCAAGACCGCGCTCAACGTGGGCATTCTGCGGCTCCTCGGCGAGCCGTGGCCGCGCGCCTTCCTCACCGGGGCGGTGCTCGGTCAGATCGGCGAGTTCTCCTTCGTGATCGCGGCCCTGGGCCTCGGCAACGGGCTCATCGCCTTCGAGGACCACCGGCTGGCGGTGACGGTGATCGCGCTCAGCCTGATGATCAGCCCGGTGTGGCTCGACAGCGCGCGCCGCCTGCACGCCCTCGCCGCCACCGGCGTCTCGACCTTCAACGGGCTGCTGCGCGAGCTTTATCCCGACGAAACCGCGGCGCTGCGCGACACCGCCGACACCGCCGCGCGCCGGAGCGTCAGGCTGGCGGTCGCCATGCGCCGGAAATGGCGCCAATTGCGGCCGCGGCCGGGTGCCGCGCCAGCCGACGCCGCGCCGGCCGACGCCAATCCGGGCGAGACCGTGGACGGGCCCGGGTCCGGCGAACCATCGCAACCCGATGAGGACAAGCCCGCGCCCCGCGACGATGCCGCCTGACTACAGCCTCGAGGCGGCGCTCGGCGCGCCCGTCGCCGGCGTCGACGAGGTGGGACGCGGACCGTGGGCGGGTCCGGTGGTGGCCGCCGCGGTGATCCTCGATCCGGCCAACCTGCCCGGCGGCATCGACGATTCGAAGCGCCTCTCGGCGCGCCGCCGCGAGGCTTTGTTCGCCGCGTTGTGCGAAACCGCGCGCTTCGGCGTCGGCGCCGCCAGCGTCGCAGAGATCGACCGGCTGAACATCCTCGCCGCGACACTGCTGGCGATGCGCCGGGCGATCGCGGGGCTCGGCGTGGTCCCCGGGCATGTCCTGGTCGACGGCAACCGCATGCCCGCGCTGCCCTGCCCGGCGACCACCGTGGTCGGCGGCGACCGGCGTTCGTTGTCGATCGCCGCCGCCTCGATCGTCGCCAAGGTCACGCGCGACCGCCTCATGGCGCGGCTCGCGCGGCGCTATCCGGGGTTTGGTTGGGAGCGCAACGCGGGTTACGACACGCCACAGCACCGCGCCTCGCTCGCGGCGATCGGCGTCACCCCGCACCACCGCCTGAGCTTCGCCCCGGTTGCGAAGCGTCTCGCCGGCGTCGGTCCGCACGAAATCGATCGGCGGAGCCCCTAGTCGTTGTGCTTGTCTTCCTCCCCGTGACCGTGCTTGTGGCCCAGCTCGTCGGCGTGGGCCGCCGCGCCGCTGCCGGGTTCGCCGTGCATGTGGCCCATCATAGGCATGATATCGGGTGGGATGTCGGCCTCCGAGAACTTGTGCTGCTCCTCGTCGTCGTGGACGAACGCGATGATGTCGGCGAGCTCGTCGCCGGTGAACTCGATCTGGAAGCCGAGCGCCTCTTCCTGCAGCGCGATCATCATCGCTGCCCCGCGCCACATCCTCGCGGCGAACTCGAACGGATTCATGTACGGCTCCATCGAATGCGCATCCAGGTTGGGCGCGTCTTCGCCGCCGACGCCGTTGATCGCATGACAGGTGACGCACGCCTTGCTCGCGAACAGCTTGCGCCCGCGCGCCGCGTTCATGATCGGCATCAGCAGCCGCGGGCCACGCGACTCGCCCATTTGGCTGCCGTGCCCGCCCGCCTGATGCGCGGCGATTTCCGGCCGCGGTTCGCTTTGCTTCTCTTCGTGGGCGAGGGCGCCCGTCGCGAGAAGCAGGCCGGCCACGCCCGCGAACACAAACCCTCTGATCGCGGTGTGAATCATCGATCGGGTAGCCATCGTCCCATTCCTCCGTGTCAGTTCGCGTTCAAACCGCCCTCGCGCCGCACGACCGGGCGGGCCTGCGCACATGGACATTACTATATTGTGCAGTGCAGCACGCGGGTCATTGATTCAGATCAACCGCGGCGCGATCGCGCGGCGCGTGCGAGCGCGTGGCGCGCGACCTTCTTCATCACCGTCGGCAGCGCGTGCTCGCCGAAGCGCTCGGGCCGGCACCACACGCCGTCGGCCGGGGAATCGCCGTCGACCGTGGCGGCGAGCACGCCGAGCTCGAGGCGGAAATGGGTGAAGCCGTGGCGGACGACGCCGGGGAGCCGCCGCCAGCGCGCCGCCACCGGCGCGTG
>JACZUY010000059.1 GCA_022572945.1 Pseudomonadota bacterium | reverse complement strand
AGGGCCACGAAATGGGATCGAAGCTGGCCGATTTCTTGCGTAATCTCGTCGCGCCTTCGGGCGGCGAAGCGGCCGGCGCCGAGAGCGCGGCGGCGGTCGAGTACAACGGATACCGGATTCGCCCCGCGCCCCGCCGGCAGGGATCGCAATGGCTGACCGCGGGCGTGATCACCAAGCAGTTCGACGACGGCGTGAAGGAGTACCCGTTCGTGCGCGCCGAGACGCACGGCGCCAGGGACGCCGCCGAGCACTTCGCCATTGTGAAGGGCAAGCAAATCGTCGACGAGTTCGGCGACCGAATGTTCAAAGGCGAATAGACGCTGCGGCGCGGCCCGGTAATACCGTTTCCGGCTGACCTATTCGGGCCTGTCGAACCACGAGGGCCGAACGATTCAACTGGAAACCGTATAAGTCTTTGACAATCGCCCCACCCAAACCCAAATTGACCTAGTTGGTGCAGCAGCGGCCGTAGGCTTCGTCGTCAAGGGGCTGTCTGGGAAATGCCGGATCAAGGGACAAGCCGAACAAGGCGAGCTCGGGAGCTACAGGCATTTATCTTCCTGACCGTGATTTTGGCGCCCGCGCTGTCGGTGGCGATCGTCGGAGGGTACGGTCTATTCGTCTGGATTTACCAAATTGTCGCGGGGCCGCCGTCCTATTGACGGCCCGCGCCGAGAGAGGCTCGCCGGCTAATGCGCAACGTCGGGATTGATCGCGGAAGAAGGGCGCTCCTGACCGGCAGACTCGGCGAGATGCGGCCGGCCGGGAGCCCGGGCGCGCCAACGTCTCAAGGCGAATTTCACATCGCAAGTCTCATCGTTTACGCCAAACAATCGCGTATTCCGGCGGTGACCGCCGCGATCGGCCGAATTCCCGGCGTTGAAGTTCATGCGAGCGACGGACGCGGAAAGCTGGTGGTCGTCCTGGAGACCGCTAATGACGCGGCCATGGTCGAATCGATTCGCCGGGTCGATCGAACCGACGGCGTCATCTGCTCCGCGCTGGTCTACCAACAAACCGAACAATCGACTCCGGACGAGTGAGGACGGCGCGATGAAGATGCGTCGACGCGAGTTCCTGAAAGCCCAGGCCGCGGCGGCCGCGGCGGCCGTAGCGGGCATCGCGACGCCGGGGGCCGCCACCAACCTGGTGACCCACTCGGAGCAAACCGCGCTCAAATGGTCGAAGGCGCCCTGCCGGTTCTGCGGCACGGGTTGCGGCGTCATGGTGGCGACCAAGGCCGGGCGCGTCGTCGCCACGCACGGCGACGCCAAGGCCGAGGTCAACCGCGGCTTGAACTGCGTCAAGGGTTACTTCCTGTCCAAGATCATGTACGGCGAGGACCGCCTGACCGCGCCGCTGCTGCGGATGCGGAACGGGGAATACCATAAGGACGGCGCCTTCACGCCGGTCGGTTGGGATCGCGCCTTCGACGAAATGGAACGGCATTTCAAGAAGGCGCTGCGCGAGAAAGGCCCCACCGCCGTGGGCATGTTCGGGTCCGGACAATGGACGGTGTGGGAAGGCTACGCCGCCGTGAAGCTGATGAAAGCCGGTTTCCGCTCCAACAACATCGAACCGAACGCCCGGCACTGCATGGCCTCGGCGGTCGGCGGGTTCATGCGCACCTTCGGCATCGACGAGCCGATGGGATGTTACGACGACTTCGAGGTGACCGACGCCTTCGTCCTGTGGGGCTCCAACGTGGCGGAGATGCATCCGATCATTTGGACCCGTGTGGCCGATCGCCGTCTGAGCGCGCCACACGTCAAGGTCGTGGTGATGTCGACCTTCGAAAACCGCAATTTCGATCTCGCCGATCTGCCGATCGTCTTCAAGCCGCAAACCGATCTGGCGATCCTCAACTTCATCGCCAACCACATCATCGCCAACGGAAAGGTCGATAAGGACTTCGTCGACCGGCACGTCACCTTCCGTCTCGGCGCCGACGATATCGGTTACGGGCTGCGCCCCGAGCACCCGCTGCAACGCGCCGCCAAGAGCGCGGACAAGGCCGGCGCCTCGGAACCCATGAGTTTCGACGAGTATTCCCGGTTCGTCAGCCGTTACGACGTCGATTACGTATCCGAGCTGAGCGGCGTGCCGCAAAGGAAGCTCGTGGCGCTGGCGGAGATCTACGCCGATCCATCGACCAAGGTGGTGTCGTTTTGGACGATGGGCTTCAACCAGCACACGCGCGGTGTCTGGTGCAACAACCTGATCTACAACATTCACCTGCTGACGGGGAAAATCTCCGAGCCGGGAAACAGCCCGTTTTCCCTGACCGGCCAGCCGTCGGCGTGCGGCACCGCACGGGAGGTCGGCACCTTCGCCCACCGCCTGCCGGCCGATCTCGTGGTGACGAAGAAGGAGCATCGGGAGACCGCCGAACGGATCTGGCGTCTGCCCGCCGGCGTGATCTCCGGCAAGCCCGGATATCACGCGGTGCTGCAGAACCGGATGCTGAAGGACGGCAGGATCAACGCCTACTGGATCCAGGTGAACAACAATCTGCAGGCCGCCGCCAACATGAACGAGGAGACCTATCCGGGCTATCGCAACCCGGACAACTTCATCGTCGTCTCGGAGGTGTATCCGACCATCACGGCGCAAGCGGCCGACCTGATTCTCCCCACCGCCATGTGGGTGGAGAAGGAAGGCGCCTACGGCAACGCCGAGCGCCGCACCCAATTCTGGCACCAGTTGGTCGACGCCCCGGGCGAGGCCCGGTCGGACTTGTGGCAGCTCGTCGAATTCTCCAAGCGGTTCAAGACCGACGAGGTATGGCCAAAGGCGATTCTCGACGCCAATCCCGGCTACAAGGGAAAAACGCTTTACGAGGTGCTTTATCGCAACGGGAAGGTGGACAGGTTCCCGCTGGCCGATATGGACGCGGAATTCGACAACCACGAATCCCACGCCGTCGGCTTCTATATCCAGAAAGGCCTGTTCGAGGAGTACGCCGAGTTCGGACGCGGCCACGCCCACGACCTCGCGCCCTTCGATCGCTACCACGAGACGCGCGGACTGCGTTGGCCGGTGGTCGACGGCCGGGAGACGCGCTGGCGTTTCCGCGAAGGCTACGACCCGTACGTCGAGAAAGGATCCGGCGTTCAGTTCTACGGCCACAAGGACAACAAGGCGCGGATCTTCGCGCTGCCGTACGAGCCGGCGGCCGAATCCCCCGACGAGACGTACGATTTCTGGCTGGTGACGGGACGCGTTCTCGAGCACTGGCACTCGGGCTCGATGACGCAGCGCGTGCCCGAACTCTACAAGGCGGTTCCCGACGCCGTCGTTTACATGCACCCCGACGACGCTCGGGCCAAGGGGCTGCGTCGGGGCAGCGAGGTGCGGGTGATCTCGCGGCGCGGCGAGATCCGCACCCGGGTCGAGACGCGGGGCCGGAACAAGCCGCCGAGGGGCTTGGTGTTCGTGCCCTGGTTCGACGCCAGCCAGTTGATCAACAAGGTGACGCTCGACGCCACCGACCCGATCTCCAAGCAGACCGACTACAAGAAGTGCGCGGTCAAGATCGAACCGGTGTGAAGCATGTCATGCTGAAATTCCCGTTCGTCATCGCCTTGACCACGATCGCATTCGCCGCGGTCGCCGCCGACGAGCCGATCGCCACCCTGAGAGGCTTGGACCCGCTGGCCGAGCAGGGCCCGGCCCCGCCGATGGCCAAGGTCTCCAACGAGGATCTGCGCCGCGCGCGCAATTACCCGGAACAACCGCCGACGATCCCGCACAAGATACGCGGCTACCAGATCGACCTGAACGCCAACAAGTGCCTGTCGTGCCACAGCCGCAGGGCGACGGCGGAATCCCAGGCGCCAATGGTGAGCATCACCCATTTCATGAACCGCGACGGTCAGTTCCTGGCCTCGGTCTCGCCGCGCCGTTATTTCTGCACCCTGTGCCATGTTACGCAGCAGGTGATCGAACCGCTGGTCGGCAACGAGTTCGTCGACATCGATTCGATTCTCTCCGACCAGGACAGCGGAAAGAAGAACTGACAGGCATGTGGTCCGCGGCGAAGCAGTATTGGCGCGTGCTGACGCGCCCCAGTGTCCATTTCAGCCTCGGCTTCCTGACCTTCGGCGGCTTCGTCGCCGGGATCATGTTTTGGGGTGGCTTCAACACCGCGCTCGAAATCACCAATACCGAAACGTTCTGCGTCGGCTGCCACGAAATGCGCGAAAACGTGTTCCAGGAGCTGAAATCGACCATCCATTACACCAACCGATCCGGCGTCAGGGCGTCCTGCCCGGACTGCCACGTGCCGCACGATTGGACCAACAAGATCGCCCGAAAAATTCAGGCGTCGAGCGAGGTTTGGGGCAAGATCTTCGGCACCATCGACACGCGCGAGAAGTTCCTCGCCAAACGGCGGGAGCTGGCAGAGCGCGAATGGGCGCGGCTCAAGGCCAACGACTCGCTTGAATGCAGGAACTGCCACGGCTTCGACTACATGGACTTCACGCGCCAGAGCCCGCGCGCCGCCAATGCGCACGGTACGTTCCTCGCCAGCGCCGAGAAGACCTGCATCGACTGTCACAAGGGGATCGCCCACGAGCTTCCCGACATGAAAGGGGTGCCCGGCTGGTAGCGGGCCGCCGGGCTGGTGTTCTTCAACAACGGGCGCGCCGACCCGCTCATCGCCGAAAGCACGCTGGACAGCGCCTAATTCCGTTTCCGGCTGATCACTTCGGGCCTCGCTCTTCGACAAGCTCAGAGTGAGGCCCTTCGACGCGCCCAGGACAGGCCCTCATGGTGAGCCCGGCCTGCGCAGCCGAGGTGGCTGCTCCCGCCTTCTCGTAGCCCGCTTCGGCGGGCGAAGGAAGGTCGGCGGAGTAGGCAGCCTGTCGAACCACGGGGGCCGAACGATTCAATTGGAAACGGTATAACTGGGTCAGTCGCCGCCGTCGTCGAAGTTATCCATATCGTAACGGCGTCCGGTCGCCAGAATCTCGCTGGTGCCGACGAGCGCGTTGATGCCGTCGAAATCGAGCATGCGGGGGCCGAACGGATCGTTCGAGCCGTGCTCCTTGAGGCTCGCCATGTAGTCCTCCGCCAGCCGCGCGACCGCCCGCACCAGCCCGCTCGGGAAGATGACCAGCGCGTAACCCAGCTTGTCGAGCTCCTCGGCGCTGGCCATCGGCGTCCGGCCGCCCTCGACCATGTTGGCCATCATCGGCGCCCGGCCGGCGAAGCGCCCGGCGGCGGCGGCCAACTCTTCGCGCGTGCGCGGCGCCTCGACGAACAGCATGTCGGCCCCCGCGTCGAGGTAACGCTCGGCGCGGTCGAGCGCGCGGTCGAACCCCTCGACCGCGATCGCGTCGGTGCGCGCGATGATCACCGTGGCGGCGTCGGCGCGGGCATCGAGCGCCGCCTTGATCTTGCCCACCATCTCGGCCGCCGGAACCAGCGACTTGCCCGCGAGATGGCCGCAGCGCTTGGGCATGGTCTGGTCCTCGATCTGGATCGCGGCGGCGCCGCTGCGCTCGAACAGCGTGACCGTCCGCATCACGTTGAGCGCGTTGCCGTAGCCGGTGTCGGCGTCGGCCACGATCGGCAGCGTCGTCCGCTCGCTGATCACCGACAGCGTCGCCGCCACCTCGCTCATGGCGACGAGGCCGATATCGGAGCGGCCGAAGCGGCCGTAGGCGATGCTCGCCCCCGACAGGTAGATGGCGCCGAAGCCGGCGCGCTCGGCGAGCAAGGCGCCGAGCCCGTCGTAGACGCCGGGGGCGACGACGATGCGGTCGCCGGCGAGTTGCGCGCGCAGGCCGGGTCGTTGGGTCATGATCGATTCGCCTCGTTATACCGGCGAGCCCATGAATGGACTCGCCTAATGTCCCTCAGTCGCCGGGCGGACGCATCCGCGCCCTTGGCTTTCGCGCTCATCAAGGCGCGGCGCCCAATTATTGCGATCAAAGCCGGCGCGCTTGCCACCGAGCGGATGAATGATTTCATCCGCTCGGTGGTATTATCGCCGCGCGGCGAGCCGCTTTTCCAGGTGCGGCACGAGGCCGCCGTCGCGCACCATGTCCATGAGATGGGCCGGGACCGGCTCGCATGCCCAGGTCTCGCCGGTCGAGAGGTTGCGCACCACGCCGGCCTCGCCGTCGACCGCGACCCGGTCGCCGCCGCCGATGCGCCCAACGCCCGGGCAGATCAGGGCGAGGAGCCCGAGGTTGAAGGCGTTGCGGTAGAAGATGCCGGCGAACGATTCGGCGACGACCGCGTCGACGCCGAGGTGACGCAGCGCCTCGACCGCCTGCTCGCGCGACGAGCCCATGCCGAAGTTCCTGCCCGCCACGACCACGTCGCCCGGCTGAACGCCGGCGGCGAAGCCGGGGTCCACGGCCTCGAGGCAGTGCCGCGCCAGCTCATCAATCGGCCGCTTCAGGTAAAGCCCCGGCGCCAACGTGTCGGTGTCGATGTCGTCGCCGAACACCCAGGCCCGGCCGCCTTGCCCGCCCATCACCCGCCTCCGTCGAGGAATTCGCGCGGGTCGGCGATGCGCCCGGCGACGGCCGCCGCCGCCACCGTGTAGGGCGACGCGAGGTAGACCTCGGCGCTTTGCGCACCCATGCGGCCCTTGAAGTTGCGCGCGGTCGACGAGATGCACCTCTCGCCCTCGGCGAGCACGCCGGCGCCCAGACCGGCGCAGGCGCCGCACCCCGACGGCAACATCAGCGCGCCCGCGGCGGTCAGCGTCGCCAGCGTGCCGTCGGCGGCGGCCTCGGCGGTGATGCGGGTCGAGGCCGGCGCCACCAGGAGCCGCACGCCCTTCGCCACCTGCCGCCCTTTGAGCACCGCCGCCGCCATGTGGAGGTCGTCGAGCTTGGCGCCGGTGCACGCGCCGATGTACGCTTGGTCGAAGGCCACGTTGCCGTAAGCCGCCACCGGCGCCGCGTTGGCCGGGCTGTGGGGCGCCGCCACCTGCGGGTCGAGCGTATCGGCGTCGAACTCGTGAACGCTCCGGCACGCGGCGTCGGCGTCGCCCTGCCAGCGGTCGATGTCGCCCGCCTCGCCGCCCGCGGCGGCGATGAAGTCGGCGGTGACCCGGTCGGGCGCGATGATGCCGGTCTGGGCGCCGAGCTCGGCGGCCATGTTGCACAGCGTCATGCGCTCGCTCATGGCCAGGGTGGCGATGGCCTCGCCGGTGTACTGCACGGCCTGGTAGTCGCCGCCGTCCATCCCCAGCCGGGCGCAGGTGGCGAGCATCATGTCCTTGGCCGAGACGCCGCGGCCCAACCGCCCGCGCCAGTCGAGCCGGATGGTCTCGGGGACCCTGATCCAGGTCTCGCCGGTGACCAGCACGCCGGCCATGTCGGTGGCGCCAACGCCGAACATGAAACAGCCGAACGCGCCGCCGGTGGGCGAGTGGCTGTCGCCACCGACGACGAACATCCCCGGCTTCAGGTGCCCGCGCTCGGGCAGCACCACGTGGCAGATGCCCTGCATGTCGTAGAAATTCCCGATGCCGTGCGCGGCCGTCCACTTGCGCGTGAGATCGAGGATGGCGGCGCTTTCCGCGTCCACCGCCGGCACGAAATGGTCCGACACCACGACCACCTTTTGCGGGTCCCAGACGCCCGCGCCGAGGCGCTCGAGGATCGGCTTGACGCGGCGCGGGCCGCCCGAATCGTGCATCATCGCGAGGTCCACCTTGCAGGTGACGATCTCGCCCGGACGCACGCTGTCGCGGCCCGCGGCGCGGGCGATGATCTTCTCGGCCAGCGTCATTCCCATTCTCACGTCCCCGGATACGGGCGCTTGCGCTCGATCGGCGCGGGGGCGCGGCCGAGGCGTCCGACATTCCGATACATCGACGACTCCGTGTCAGGCATTGCCGAACAGGCCCTTGAACGATACGACCAGCAAGCTAACCGACGTGGTGACGAGTACAATCGAAATCAGCCACCGGAAACCGCGCTCGCTGATCCAGGCAGCGGACATTCGGCCGAGAAAAATACCGGCCAGCGTGGCCGGCGCCAACGTCGCGGCGAGCGACAAGGTCTCCGCCGCGACCCCGACCACGACCGCCTGGAACGCGATGGCGGCGCTGTATGAAAACACGAACATCACGAGAATCGTCGCGCGTATCGTGTCCTTGGCGTGTGCGAGCGACGACATGTGGGCGGCGGCCACGGGGCCGGGCATGGCCAGGCTCGCGCTCATCGCCCCGGAGAGGATTCCGATCGCGTAATCCTTGAGGCGGCGCCCCCGGGGCTTGTCGTTCAACCGGGCAAACCCGAGCAGACCCGTCACGGAGAAGGCCATGAACAGGACCGCGAGCCCCGCGAGGAGCTTGAGCAGATCGACGCTCACCTGAACGAAAACGACGATTCCGATCGGCAGCCCGGCCAGGGTTCCGACGAGCAGCCGGGCCAGAAGCGTTTTGTCCGCCAGGCGATACAGCGACGGCGCCAACACGACGGCGATGAGCAGGCTCAAGACGATCGTGACCTGGACCGCGGAGCCGCTGTTCATCACCATCAGGATGATGGGCCCGGCGAGGATTCCGAACCCGATGCCCGTCGCCGCCTGAAGCAGCGCCGCGGCGAGCACGGCGGCGTGCAACGTCAGGACATATCCTTCCATCGGTTCACGGACCTCTTCGCGCCACCTGTTTCAAGGCGGGTTTATACCAATCGCACCGGCGGCCGGCTCAGGCAAGGGATTCCATTCTTCGAGATGGCGTGTCGGGATCGACGACGAGATGTGGGCGAAGCTGTGGGGCGCCGAGCAATATACAAAGCGGTAGGCCGCTGGCCCGGTTGGTGAATAGCGAACCACGGAGACAGAGAGGATAGGGCTGTAAGCATTAAGCTGTAAGCGATCAGCAGTCAGCAAATAGCTCACGGCTGAAAGCTTATGGCTGATGGCTTTCTCTTTAACTTGTCTCTGTGCCCCCGTGGTGGAGAACCGGCGCTTCCCGGTCTCGCCGTTAACCAATTTACAATGGGGAGCGGGTAAATAACGTGGCGTCCGGGCAGCAGGGTGATGGCGCGCGCGGTGCGCCCGCCAATCACCGAATCGAGGTGCGAACATGCTTCCCCAGCAAAGACTGCTGCTCGAGCTGTTGGCCATGTCGGGTGATATCGCCGTGCCCGCCGAGGCGCGCGAGACGATCCTGTGGCGCACGCTCAACGAGTGCAGGAACCATGGTTGGGTGAGCGTGAGGGAGATAAGCGGGGACGTGTTCGCCGTCAAAGTCACCGACTCGGGCCGGACGATCATCGAATAATCGCTCGCGACAGCGCTCGCCGGCCGGGGGGCCCAGGCCTCCGACGAGGCGTTGGCCGCGGGCGCGGCGCTCTGCTAGGGTGCGCGGCCACCATGCCGACGCGTGGACCCGCGATGACCGACGCCCCCGATTTCAGGCCCGAAACGCTCGCCGCCCAAGCCCTGGGCTGGGACGAGCCGGCGCACCAGGGGATCGTCCCGCCGATCTATCCGTCGACGACGTTCGCGCGTCCCGCCGACAACCAGGGGCGCACGGGCCGCATGTACACGCGCGACGCCAACCCCACCTACGACCAGGCCGAGGCGCTGCTCGCCGCGCTCGAAGGCGGCGCCGGCTGCCTCCTGTTCTCGTCGGGGATGGCGGCGGTGTCGGCCGTGTTCCAGGCGCTCGGCCCCGGCGACCACGTGGTCGTTCCGCAAGTCACCTACCACGGCGTGCGCACCTGGGTGAAGCGCCACGGCGCGCACTGGGGGCTCGAGGTCGGGTTCGTGCCCAACGGCGACCTCGACGCGCTCGAGCGGGCGGTGCGGCCAGGCGAGACCAGGCTGGTATGGATCGAGACCCCGTGCAACCCGCTGTGGGAGGTCGCCGACATCGCCGCGAGCGCGGCGATCGCGCACGCCGCCGGCGCGCGCCTCGCGGTCGACTCGACCGCCGCGACCCCGGTCCTGACGCGGCCGATCGAGCACGGCGCCGACCTCGTCATGCACGCCGCCACCAAGTACCTCAACGGTCACTCCGACGTGCTCGCCGGCGCGCTCGTCACCGCGCGCGACGACGAGCCGTGGCGGCGGATCGGCGCGCTGCGCCACGACGCCGGCGCGGTGCTCGGCCCGTTCGAGGCGTGGCTGCTGTTGCGCGGCATGCGCACGCTTTATCTGCGCGTTCGCGCGTCGTCGCAATCGGCGCAGCGCATCGCCGGACACTTCGAGAGCCACCCCGGGATCGCCCGGGTGCTCTATCCCGGCCTCGAATCCCATCCGGGCCACGCGGTCGCGGCGCGGCAGATGCAGGGCGGCTTCGGCGGCATGCTGTCGCTGTGCGTGAACGGCGGGGCCGAGGCGGCGCTCGCGGTCTCGGGCGCGTGCCGCGTGTTCAAGCGCGCGACCTCGCTCGGCGGCGTCGAGAGCCTGATCGAGCACCGCGCCAGCATCGAGCCGCCCGACAGCCCGGTGCCCAAGAACCTGCTCAGGCTTTCGGTCGGCATCGAGGCGGCGGACGACCTGATCGCCGACCTCGAGCGCGGCCTGGCGCTGGTCTAGCGCGCCGGAGCGATTCCTTTCGTTCGGATCACGCTCCAGCCCGCGCCCCCCTTGATCGCAATAAATGCGGGCCGCCGCTTATGCGGCCACGTTTTGGTCGATATAAGATTTGGCCTGCGGGGCGTTTGAACGCAGCTAGTCACAAGATTCGTGACATTGCGTATTATTTGGCAGGAGGATGATGCGAGTGATCGATCTTTACACCTGGTCGACGCCGAACGGCCGCAAGGTCTCGATCATGCTCGAGGAGGTCGGGCTCGCGTACCGCGTGTTCGCCGTCGACATCACCAAGGGCGAGCAGCACGCGCCGGACTTCCTGGCGATCAGCCCGAACAACAAGATCCCGGCGATCGTCGATCACGACGCGGCCGACGGCGAGGCGTTCCCGATGTTCGAATCGGGCGCCATCCTGATCTATCTCGCCGAGAAGACCGGGCGGCTGTTCCCCTCCGGGTTCAGGCCGCGCCACGCGGTGCTGCAGTGGCTGATGTTCCAGATGGGCAACGTCGGGCCGTTCTTCGGCCAGCTCCACCACTTCCGCCGCTTCGCGCCCGAGAAGGTGCCGTACGCGATCGAGCGCTACACCAAGGAGACGCGCAGGCTGTACGGCGTCATGGACAAGCGTCTCGCCGACACCGCCTATCTCGCCGGCAACGACTATACCATCGCCGACGTCGCCACTTACCCGTGGGCGGCGCGGCACCCGTGGCAGGGGGTCGAGCTCGAGGAGTTTCCGAACGTCAAGCGCTGGTTCGACGTCATCGGCGAACGACCGGCGGTGAAGGCGGGATACGACGTGCCGTGAACCCGCTCCTCGAACGGCCCGCGGTGAGGCGGGTGCGCGACGCGCTGGCGCGCGCCGGCTCGGGCGCCGAGGTGATCGTGCTCGGGGAAACCGCGCGCTCGGCCGCCGACGCGGCGGCGAGCCTCGGCGTCGCCCTCGGCGCCATCGTCAAGTCGCTGGTGTTCACCGTCGGGGTTGAGCCGGTCATGGCGCTGATCTCCGGCGACCGGCGCTGCGACCCGAAAGCGCTCGCCGCCGCGCTGGGGCTCGACGGCAAGGTCGGGCGCGCCGACGCGGACGTGGTGCGCGAGGCGACCGGCTACACCATCGGCGGCGTCCCTCCCTTCGCCCACGCGAGGCCGCTGCCCACCGCGATCGACGCCGGCCTCGCGCGCTTCGACGTGGTCTACGCCGCGGCCGGGCATCCGCACTGCGTGTTCGGGACCACCGTCGATGAGCTCGCGCGCCTCACCGGCGCGCCGGTGGTCGAGGGAATTGGCGTCGCGGCGACCGGGTCAGGCGGCGGGAGCCTGCGTGGCGATTGAACGCAGTTCACCATTACTGTGTAAGGGTGAACGAATAATGCTCTAGCCGAGTTGACAGCCCGGGGGCACTTAACTAGATAACCGTTTCGACGCCGCGCGCGGTGGGATGGCCGAGTGGTCGAAGGCGGCGGTTTGCTAAACCGTTATACGGTCACAAGCCGTATCGAGGGTTCGAATCCCTCTCCCACCGCCACCCTACGCCTTCGGCCTCGGGTGGCAGGCCACAACGTGGACTGACAACCGAAGGCGATTGGGCGTAGGAGTGTCTCCCGAAGCTCCCGCCTGCGGCCCGAAGCCTTCGGCGGAGGCGATTTTGACCACCATGGGCCTCCTCAAGCGCTGCGCCGTCACCGCCCTGGGTGCGCTCGTCGCGTTCGTCGGCGTCGCCGGCGGATGGATCGCGTGGCAGCTGATGCGCGATCCGCTGGCGGCGCTTCCCCGCGAGCCCGCCGGCCTGCGCATCGTTTCGGAGCAGCGGCTCGCCCGCGCCGACGCCGCGCGCGAGCACCGCAGGCTCGTCCTCGCCTCGACCGGAGGCGAGACGGTG
>JACZUY010000058.1 GCA_022572945.1 Pseudomonadota bacterium | reverse complement strand
GATCGCCGGCGCGGTGCTCGCGGCGCGGCTCGGGCGCGTGCCGGTGCTGCTCGACGGCTACGTCTGCACCGCCGCCGCCGCGACGCTCCACGCCATCGACGCGGCGGCGCTCGATCACTGCGTCATCGCGCATCTTTCGGCCGAGTCGGGCCACCGGCGGCTGGTCGATCGCCTCGGCAAGGCGCCGCTCCTCGACCTCGGCATGCGCCTCGGCGAGGGCACCGGCGCGACGCTCGCCGCGGCGGTCGTGCGCGCGGCGGT
The DNA here is from genome assembly GCA_022572945.1 of Pseudomonadota bacterium. Lineage (GTDB taxonomy): Bacteria > Pseudomonadota > Alphaproteobacteria > JAAXGF01 > JAAXGF01 > JACZUY01. The sequence continues at coordinate 12,400 of JACZUY010000058.1, read as the reverse complement.
GAACGCGCATTGCGGCATGGCGACGTTCGAAAGCGCGGGCGTGAGCGACGGATAATACGATTTGATCGCGCCGCCCGCCCGCGGCGCGCCGCGGACCCCTGAAGCGGTTACGCCGCCAGAAGCTTGTCGACCTCGTCGACCAGGGTGCGCAGGTGGAAAGGCTTCGACAGCAGCTTGGTCCCGGGATCGAGCACGTTCCTGGCCTCCACCGCCACCGCGGCGAAGCCGGTAATCAGCATGATTTTCATCGCCGGCGACCGCGCCGCCGCCCGGTTGGCGAGTTCGACGCCGTCGACCCCCGGCATGACGATGTCGGCGAGCAGCAGGTCGAAGTCGTCCTCGGCGAGCCGGGCGACCGCATCGTCGCCGTCGGCGACGGCGGTCACTTGGTGTCCGGCGCGGGTCAGCGCCCGGGCCAGCACGGTCCGCATCGAGTCGTCGTCTTCGGCGAGCAGGACGCGTGCCATGGGGACTCTATCGGTGGAAACGAGGCGCGTTCCGCAGCATGGCTGGTGAATGCGCGACAGACGTTGCAAACTAGTCTAAACGGAGCGGAGAAAGCGACTCAAAATGACGCCCGACAGCGCCGTCGAAACCCCCATCGCGCCGCAAACGGCGTATGAGATCCTGCGCCCGGCGCGCCAGACCGCTCCGCTGGTGCTGAGTTCGCCCCACAGCGGCCGCGACTACCCGTCCGAGTTCGTCGCCGAGGTGCGCCTCGACGCGCTGTCGCTCAGGCGCTCGGAGGACAGCTTCGTCGACGAGCTGTTCGCCGCCGCGCCCGGGCTTGGCGCGCCGTTGATCCGCGCCTTGTTCCCGCGCGCCTACATCGACGCCAACCGCGAGCCTTACGAGCTCGACCCCGAGATGTTCGACGATGCGCTGCCCGCCTTCGCCAACACCGCGTCCAAGTGCGTGCGGGGCGGCCTCGGGACGATCGCCCGCGTGGTCGCCGACGGCGCCCATATCTATCGCCGCAAGCTGTGCTTCGCCGAGGCCGAGGCGCGCATCCGGCGGCTTTACGAACCGTATCACGCGGCGCTCGGCGAACTGATCGGCGAAACCCTCGCCCGCTTCGGCTGCGCCATCCTGGTCGACTGTCACTCGATGCCATCGGTCGGCGGGCCGATGGACCGCGACGCGGGCGCCGCCCGCGTCGATATCGTGCTCGGCGATTGCCACGGCGCCTCGTGCCACGCGGCGCTACCGGCGACGGTCGAGCGATTGCTCCGCGGGCTGGGCTACGTCGTCCGCCGCAACGCGCCCTACGCGGGCGGCTACACGACCCGTCATTACGGCGCGCCGCGGGCCGGCGTTCACGCGCTTCAGATCGAGATCAACCGGGCGCTCTACATGGACGAGGCGCGGATCGAGCGCGGCCCGCGGCTCGCCAAGGTCGCCGGGCACATGGCGCGGGTGATCGAGGCGTTGGCCGCGATCGACCCGGCGGCGCTCGCGGCGCCCGCCGCCGGCGCGCCGGGCCGGTCGTGATCCGCGAATCAACCGACGCCGACGTTGCGGCGATCGAGGCGATCTACGCCGATCACGTGCTCGACGGGTTGGCGTCGTTCGAGGAGACGCTGCCGTGAGCCAGCGCGCGGCTCGCTCATTGCGCGAAGAAAAAAGGCCGTACCGCCGGGCGGCGGTACGGCCTCGAGTTCAGGGAGGAATGCCCAAGACGGGCAATGCGACATAAGTCCGATGGGGGAGGGAGGATCATGCCGCAGCGCACAATATACCGCGGCGTTTCGTCATCCGGCAAGCGCAAACTTGCACGAACCTGAATTTGTTATTCGTTGATCGTCGAGGGATAGCGCGTCCAGCCGGGTAGGAAACGCCTCCGCCGCATTGCAACACGACGCTCCGAGCGGCGGCGTCGGCTCGGGCAACGGCGATCGCGCCCGCATGGCCGCCGGACGGGCCGTCGAATCATCGCACGCGTCTAACCGGGGGTGGAATTGCGGGAACTCAGTTAGCTATCAGCCATCAGCCATAAGTCGCGTGCCGAAAGCGAAAAGCCGACTCGCGAAAGCTGAAGGCTGATAGCTGAAAGCTCATAGCTGAAAGCTTTCGCTCGTCGCCGCCCGCCGGCGGCTGGCCATCGCGATCATTCTGCCCCATCCTTCTGGCGGGTCCGAGAGCGGAGGGCATGAATGGGCGCGCATCGTATCGCGGTGATCACCGGCGACGGCGTCGGCAAGGAGGTGACCGCCGCCGGCCTCGCCGTGCTCGACGCCGTGCAGGGCGTCTCTCCGGGGCTCGCGCTCGACGTCGAGACCTTCCCCTGGGGCTCCGACTATTACCGCGCGCACGGCCGGATGATGCCCGAGGACGGGCTCGACACTTCGCGCGGCTTCGACGCGCTGTACTTCGGCGCGGTCGGTGACGCGGAGGTTCCCGACCACGTCACGCTGTGGGGCCTGCGACTCGCGATCTGCCAGGGCTTCGACCAGTACGCCAACGTTCGCCCGGCGCGCGTGCTCGCCGGGATCGACAGCCCGCTCCGCGCCGCGCGCCCCGGCGACCTCGACCTCGTCATCGTGCGCGAGAACTCGGAGGGCGAGTACGCCGGCGCCGGCGGCCGGGCGCACCGGGGATTCGCCGGCGAGGTCGGCGGCGAGACCACGGCGTTCACGCGCGCCGGCTGCGAGCGCATCATGCGCTTCGCCTTCGATCTCGCGCGCGAGCGGCCGCGGCGGCGGCTGACGCTGGTCACCAAGTCGAACGCCCAGCGCCACGGCATGGTGCTGTGGGACGAGGTCTTCGCCGAGATCGCGCGCGCTGGTGATGGAGCCCGAGATATTGCTCGTCGACGAGCCGTCGATCGGGCTCGAGCCGGGCTTCATCGATATGGTGTTCGGAATTCTGCACGGTTTGCAGCATGGCGGGGGCAAGACTATCATCATGGTCGAGCAGAACGCGAAGAAGGGGCTGGAATTCGCCGACATCGGCTACGTCCTGGTCTCCGGCCAGATCGCCATCGCCGGTCCAGGCGACGAATTACTCGAACATCCTCAGGTTGGCCGCCTCTTCCTGGGGGGATGAACCGCCGACGCCGGCGTCCGCCGAACGGGGGGCCGTGTGCGATGAAACGCGGGACTTGGTGGTCTGCGGCGGTCCTCGCCTGGTTCTTGCTCTGGGCGCCGCCCGCGTCCGCCCAGAAGGACGCCTGGGAGCGGTACATGACGGCGGGCGCCGAGTCATACGAGGCGGGGGAATACGGCGCCGCCGAGGTGCAGTACGGGGCCGCGGTCAAAGCGGCGGAGAAGGCCGGGCGTGCGGGCGGCGACCTCGCCATCAGCCTGAACAATCTCGCCCTGGTGATGCACCGGAAGGGCAACCTCGACGCGGCCGAGCGGCTCTACGAACGCTCGCTCGCGGTCACTGAAAGCGCGCTCGGCGCCGATCATCCGCAGGTGGCGAGCACGCTCACCAACCTCGCCTGGGTGGCGATTGACAGGGGTGATCACCGGCAGGCCGAGGAGCTCCATCTGCGGGCGCTCGCGATCCGCAAGGCGGCGTTGGGGCCGGCGCACCCCACGGTCGCGGCGAGCCTCACCGAGCTGGCGGCGGTTTACACCGCCGAGGAAGACTACGCCAAGGCCGAGCAGGTGCTGAAGGACGCCGTCACCATTCGCGAGGAGGCGCTCGAGCCCGACAATCCCAACCTCGGGGAGAGCCTGAGCAAGCTGGGCGCGGTGTACAGCGCGCAAGGCCGCTTCGACGAGGCCGAGGCGCTGTTCGAGCGCACGCTGACGATCATCGAGAACAGCCTCGGCGCGGAGCATCCGGCGATGTCTCGGGTCCTATACCGCCTCGCCGACGTCATGCACAGGACCGGGCGCGACACCGAGGCGGCGGAGGCTGAGTCACGCGCCGGCGCGATCGAGGCCGCCGCGGGCCTCGAGCCCGGCAGCCTCAGGCCTTGATACCAAAGGAACCCGATATCGGGTTCCTTTGGTATGAGAGGGTATCTCCGCCGCTGGCCGCCTGCGAGCAGGCGGCCGACAACCATGGCGGGAGGGTTGGCGCATCTTGGCCGGGTCAAAGGACCGAAAGACAATGGAGCGAGATAATCGCCCGCTCGCGGGGGTTCGCGTGCTCGATGTCGCCACCTTCGTCGCGGCGCCTTACTGCGCCGCGCTTCTGGGCGAATTCGGCGCCGAGGTCATCAAGGTCGAGAAGCCCGGCGAGGGAGACCCGTTGCGCCGCTTCGGCACGCCCGTGGACGGCGGCGACACGCTGGTGTGGCTCAGCGAGGCGCGCAACAAGAAGTCGGTCACGCTGGACTTGCGCCGGCCGCGGGGTGCGGCGTTGTTCAAGCGGCTCGCCGCGGTCTCCGACGTGGTGTGCGAGAACTTCCGCCCCGGCACGCTCGAGCGCTGGGGGCTCGGCTACGACGACCTCAGGGCGGTCAACGAAGCGCTCGTCATGCTGCGCGTCTCGGGCTACGGCCAGACCGGCCCCTATCGCGACCGGCCCGGATTCGCCCGCACCGCGCATGCGTTCGGGGGCTTGAGCCACCTCGCCGGCATGCCCGACGGTCCGCCGGTGACCCCGGGCTCGACCACGCTCGCCGACTACATGTCGGGGCTCTACGGCGCGTTCGGCGTGCTCGTCGCGCTGCGCGCCCGCGACGCAACGGGGCGCGGGCAGGTCATCGACGTCGCGCTCTACGAGTCGGTCTTCCGGGTGCTCGACGAGCTCGCGCCCGCCTACCACCGCTCGGGCTTCGTGCGCCAACGCCTCGGCCCGCGCACGGTCAACGCCGCGCCGCACAGCCATTACCCGTGCGCCGACGGCGAATGGGTGGCGATCGCCTGCACGTCGGACAAAATGTTCGCACGCCTCGCCGGCGTCATCGGCCGGCCCGAGCTCGCCGCCGACGACGCCTTGGGGCGCGTCGCCGCGCGCTGCGAGCGCATCGACGAGGTCGAGAAGATCGTCTCGGACTGGACCGCGGCGCTGACGCACGACGAGGTGCTGAGGCGCTGCCTGGCCGGCGAGGTCCCCTGCGCGCCGATCAACTCGATCGCCGCGATCTTCGCCGATCCGCAGTTCGCGGCGCGGCAAAACCTGGTCGCGCTCGACGATCCGCGCGCCGGCGAGATCGTGGTGCCCGGCGTGGTGCCGCGGCTCACCGGGACGCCGGGCGCGATCGACAGCCTCGGCCCGGCGCTCGGCGCGCACAACCGCGAGGTCTACGGCGGCCTCCTGGGGCTCGACGAGCGCGAGATTTCGGGGCTCGAATCCGAGGGCGTGATCTGACCACGCCGGCCGCCGGCGCCGGTTCGACCTAGAGCGTAATGCGAACGATTCCACTCGTTCGGATTACGCCAGCCCGCGACCGCGGGCCGCCGCGTATGCGGCGGAAGCCTGCGTGGCGATTGAACGCAGTTCACCTTTGACTGAAGTCAAAGGTGGACGAATAATGCTTTAGTACTTCGCGAGTAGCAAGCCGGCGGCCTCGGCGTGGCCGCGCGCGGCGGTCGCCTTGGCTGGTGATCTCTACACGGACAGTCGGGATCGAGCGAGCGTGCGATTAGCCAACGATCACGGTGCCAAGCATCCGCGCCCGTTCATGGGGAAGGCAAACGTATCGATAGACGCCCGGCTCGCTGAAGGTGTAGCGGAACGACTGCCCGCGCATCACCCAACCCGAATCGAACGCTTCCGCGCCGTCGGGCAACGCGATGTTTCTCGAACCTGGCGCGCGCCCGGGATCAGCGGTTACCGTGTGGAGGATGGAACCGATGTTCCGCCACTCAACCGTATCGCCGGCATTTATGGTGATTTCCGTCGGAACGAACCGTAGCTTGTTGTTCATTTCGACGACGATGATGTTTTCCGCCGCCGGCGCCGGCGCAGTCTGCTGGGAGTATTGAGTGACTGGCGGGCTCACGTTCATCCACACGACCACGACGATCCAGAAAATCGCTTGAAGGCCGACGATCGTGGCAATCGTTATGCGGGCAAGCCGTTTAATTGCATGCCCCTCTTCGGTAAAGGCCGGGATTGAGTTGCATCGCCAGAACCACTCTTCTCACATAGACAAGAGGAGAGACAACGCTTCCTTTGATCCGAGATCTTCTGGAAAACGCCTCCAACATTTCGGCAAGATATTGATTCTTGCCTCGGAATCGGCGCCCGAGACCCACTCGGCGGGCCCGGCCACCCGGCCGGCTGGCGAACGCCGTTACGGGCACCGGCTCATTGAATCACGATCTCGCCGACCATTCCGAACGACGCGTGAAGAGGCACCGTACATTCGAGCCGATACGTGCCCGGTCGCACGGCCACGAACGTCAGCTCCCTGACCGTCTTCGGGGAGACCGCGACGGTCTTGAGAAACGGCGACGAAATCGCGGATTCGCTGCCCACGAGCTGCTTTACGGCGATCGACTGAAAGAACCCTTCGGAAACGAAGGTGTGCGAGCCCGTACCCACGTTCTCGATTTGCAGGCGGTACGGCTTTCCGGCGCGTAAGGTGAGATTCTTTGGGTCGAAGGCATATTCGGTGAGACGCACCTCGACGCTTTCGGCGCGCGACCAGTCGACCGCCGCGACGCGCGCCGCCGCGTCCTCGACATATCCGGGCTGGGGCCCTTCGAGGACCACGTCGCGTGGGGCACAAGCGCCTAAAACCGCGGCGGCAACGACCATTAGACCAATCTTGTTGACCATTTTCCCGTCCCTCCAACTAATACCAGCGGTCATTATGACCCACTCATAATGACCGCTGGCAAGCGCGGCCGCTTTGATCGCGATAATTGGGCGCCGCCGCTTATGCTTACGTCAAGGCTGCGTGCCGTTTGAACGCCCATCGGTCATTCTGGTGACCGATGGTAAAAGTGAACATTCCCCTTGGGGCGTTCCCGTCGTTTCTACGAGGCCCGGGAGTGGCCGTCCGTGACCGTTCGTCGCAGGCGTCGTCGGCGAGCGCCCACGGCCGCGTGCGATCACGGCGCTCCTCAGTAAGCGGAACCGGTGCCCACGTCGCCCGACGCAGAGCCTTCCGTCTCCTCCAGTTGGGCGAGGGCCTTGTTCAGCGTTGTGACAGCATCGCCATGCTTGCCCGCCTTGTGCTTTGCCTCACCATCGTCCCGCAACTGCTTGATCTCTTCGAGCTGCGCCGCGCTCAGGTTCGCGGCGGCAGCGAGCGATCTGTCGATCTTGAGGACGAGCAACGGACACTGGAAGGCGTAGGCAGGCCCGGCAATAGCGACCAACACCGCACTCGCCGCAATGATGCGTACGATTCCGATCATGATAGTCTCTCCTTTGCCATTGTCGCGTACAGCATTTTTCTCCGGCCATCAACCTCTGCAGACGGGCTTGCGCCCAACCCGCCTCGTAACGAACTTCCAATCGCCTCACCGAAGTCAGAATACCCGTGGACCTCGGAAAGTGCGGGGTCAACACCGCGACGCGTCCGGGCGCCTCGGTTCGGCTCCCGGCTTCCTACCGGTATCGCATCACCCACACCTCGGGCTCGGTCGGAAGCGTCCCGGGCGTGAGGGAGACGGTGAGCGTGTCCAGCCGCCTTACATTGTTCAGCCCCGCGAGAAATTCGCTTTCGTCCTCGATCGGCCAATCCGCGGTCACCGGGGTTTTGTAATGTATCGGGATGGTGATGCGGGGGCTGAGGCGGGTCATGATCTCTTTCGCCTGGCGGCCGTCGATGCTGAATTTTCCGCCTACCGGGATGAGCAGAACATCGATGCGCCCCATCGCCGTCAGGGTCGCCTCGGACAAGGTGTGGCCGATATCGCTCAGGTGGGCCAGGCGAAGGCCGCCGGCCTCGACGATGAAGATCGAATTCAAGCCCAGCCTCCGCCCCTGGACGTCGTCATGGTAGGCGGGCAGCGCCACGATGCGCACGTCCTTCATGCGGTAGGAGATAGAGTTCCAGTCCGCGCCTCCGGCCTTCAGGCCGCGCAGGATCTCGGGGGCGCCCGCGAGCCCGTCAGCGCCGTTGTGGTCGCCGTGCTCGTGGCTCACCGTGACCACGTCCGCCGCGACCTCGGGCATCGGATAGCCAATGTCCGTGAAGGGGTCGAGGGCCACGCGCACGCCCTGAGCCGAGGTGACGAGGAAGAACGCATGACCGAACCAGCGGAGAGTGACGATTTCGGCGGCGGAAGCCGAACTCAGTAGGCCCGTTCCAAGCCCGAGAGCCATCGCCAGAACTCGCAGGAATCGCCCCATGGACAGCCCTCCTTTGCGTTCCGCGAGCTCAGTATTCCCCACCGCCCCGCCGAGAGTCCGCTCAGCTACGTCGCCACCCGAGATTGCCCCGAGACGCTGGATCGGTTGCGCGACGTTGGCGCAAGCCGGCGGCCGCAGGATGCGACTTCGCCGCTCACATTTGCATCATCTTGAAGTGCAGCATGTCGGCGGCGGTGGCATAGCCCAGCGCCGCGTCGGCCTTGGCGATGGCGCGGGCGTGGTCATAGGCCCCCTGGGGCTTCGCGTGGTTGTGCTTGGCGCTGGTGAGGCGCGTCTTGGCGTCGTCGAGAAGCGCGTGCACCAAGGCCATCTGCTCCTTCGGCATCTTCTTCGACATGTCTCCCTTCATCTCCTCGGCGATCTTGTCGATCGCGGCCTGGGCCGCGGCGAAGTGCTTGGGGCATTCGAACGCCTGGGCGCCCGACGACATGTTGAACATGAGCGCCGCTGCCGACGCGGCCAGAATCCACTTGAGTTTCATAACCAGCCTCCCGAATTGCTTTTCATGACGTTTGATCCGGTTGCCGCCTCCCCTGGCGCAATGCCATGGTCAGGAGCGCCCCGGTTGCCCAGCGACTCTAACGGTGCTCGACTGGCGCATCAACCATAGCGCCGGCGCGGGAATTGGCAGGGGCTGGCTGCGCTTCGTCCCCGTCACTCGCCGAGGGGCGCGATGTCGACGATCTTGCGGATGTTCGCGTCGATGGTGAAGCGCACCTTGTCGCCCGGTTCGAGACCCTGCAGGAGCGTGACGGGGGTCACGACGTAGCTCATCTCCATGGCAGCCATGAAGCCCTCGATCTCCTCGTGATCGACGATGATGCGGCTCTTGCGCGGCAACACGGCGATGACAACGCCGACGCCCTCGTGGAGACGTTTGGCTTCCGGCGGCGGTGCTTCGTGCGCCGCGGGCTCCCCGCCCTTGCCGACGATGAGCGTGCCCAGCATCCCCATCTTCTCGTGGGTCTCGACGTGGCAGTGGAATTCGAGGGTAATGTCCTCGTCAGGTGTTACAAAACGAAGGCTTTTGACCCCGCGTCCCGTGAACTCCAGCGTGAACATGGGGTTGAGGCCGGGCAGCATCAGCGCGTGGCGCACGGAATCAGTATTTTCCAGAACGATCTCCACCTCCTCGCACCGCTCCGCGCGAATCACCCGGGGCTCGAACGCGAACACCTCTCCCTCGCGCGCAAACTTGGTTCCCCCTTTCATATGAATCCGGCGAAAGCCGCGCGCTTGCTTGCATGAGGTTGCCACGATCTGATGCGCCGCCAGGAGATCCCCCGGGCCGCCGGCGGCCTCGACCTTGGCGAGCGCCCAGGGAGAACCCGACACGGCCAGAACCAGAGCGACGGCCGAGCTGCCGGCAAGCAACGTTTTCGTCATCGCTACCTCCTTCGGCACCCTGCTACTCGGCGTCGCGAACCGGATAGGTGAACGTGCCGCCCACCGGCTCTTCCTCGGGCCACCCGTACTCGTATTCCTCACGCGTCGTATTGAATATCGCCGGGTCGAAGACCGGGACGTTGCCACGGTAGTACTCGGGATCGAAGAAACGGTCGAGGCTGGTGGCAACCTTAGGGAGCCCGTCCGCACCCATAAACCCCTCATAGACGATCGCGGTGATGTCGCCGCCGGGGCTGATCCCCTTGTTGGTGACGGTATGCTCGGTGTGGTCGTGCATGATCCACACCCCCGGTCCCGACGCATAGAAGTCGTCGCTCCCCGGCCTGAGCTCGAGGTCGATGCGCTGGGCGGCGCCAACGTCGAAGACATCGCGGGTGTACCGCATCGACTCGGGCACCGGATATCCGTCAAGATGGGTCAGCGTCGGATGATGGCCATGGGTGTGGAGCTTCATTGGCCGGGCGCCGGCGTTGAGGATGCGTAGCTTGACCCGCTCCCCCGCCTTCACCTCGATGGGGGTATCCCGCAGGGTGAAGGGGAACGAGCGGCCGTTGAGAAGGAAGATATTCGGTTGGCGTTGGGTCGAATCGTACTCGCGGTGCATGCGCTTTTCGATCTCGCGCGGATCCTTGTATGCGGCGGGAATGCGGTTCAGCCGGGCGTCGATATCCATGTACACCAGGGAATACTCGCGCCCGTACCCCTCCTCCAAAGTCGCCTTGGCGAGATCCGGCATCCGCCCCGCACCGACGACGAGGTGGGTGAAATTGTTGTTCGCCCGGTTGGGCTCGATGATCAGCATTCCAACCAGGCCCATGAGCACATGGACATCGGGCTGAACGTGGCAGTGATAGAAGAACGTGCCGGGGTTCTTGGCCACAAACTCGTAGGTGAATGACTCTCCAGGCTTCACCGCCGCCTGGGTAATGTCGGGCACTCCGTCCATGGCGTTCGGGTGAATGGTCCCGTGGGGGTGAATCGTGTGCGGGAAGTAATGCGTGTTCAGGAGGACAATCCGAACCCGATCTCCTTCCTCGACGCGGATGGTGGGGCTCGGCACGCGGGCAACCGGAGTCATGCCCTGGCCCTCGGGCGCGAACACCCAGAATTTCACGAATTCTCCGGGATAGACCTCCTCCGTGACTTCGATGACTTCCAGGCGGATCGTGACCTCGTCGGGGTCGCCGTCGCCGTCGAGGTCGCGGCCCAACGTCAGGGCGTCCTCCGAGGCGCCGGGGATGATGGGCTCGCGCCATTGCTCTGCGGCGGTCGCGATGGCCGGCAAGAGCATCGCCAAACAAAGCGGGACAACGCCCAACAAGTACTTAAACCGTGACATGTGCAGCCTCCGTTCCGGCCTGTGCCAGGATCAGGGCTCGCCGGAAATCACGGGCAGGCGGCGGCGAGCGGTGCCACCGCAGCCGCCCGCCCCGAAATCGCACGTGCGCGCCGGGCTTTGCCGGCGGCGAGTCCCTATTGCTTCATGTACCGCGTATGCAGCATGTCCGCTGCCTCGGCGAAACCGAGCGCGGGCGGCCGCAGGATGCGACTTCGCCGCTCACATTTGCATCATCTTGAAGTGCAGCATGTCGGCGGCGGTGGCATAGCCCAGCGCCGCGTCGGCCTTGGCGATGGCGCGGGCGTGGTCGTATATTCCCTGGGGCTTCGCGTGGTTGTGCTCGGCGCTGGTGAGGCGCGTCTTGGCGTCGTCGAGAAGCGCGTGCACCAAGGCCATCTGGTCCTTCGGCATCTTCTTCGACATGTCTCCCTTCATCTCCTCGGCGATCTTGTCGATCGCGGCCTGGGCCGCGGCGAAGTGCTTGGGGCATTCGAACGCCTGGGCGCCCGACGACATGTTGAACACGAGCGCCGCTGCCGACGCGGCCAGAATCCACTTGAGTCTCATAACCAGCCTCCCGAATTACTTTACATGACGTTTGATCCGGTTGCCGCCTCCCCTGGCGCAATGCCATGGTCGGGAGCGCCCCGGTTGGCCAGCGACTGTAGCCGCGATCCACCGGCGAAACAACCATGGTGTCGGTGCGGGAGCCGGCGGAAGCCAGAGGCTTCAGGCGCCGTGCGGAAAGAGGACGACGGCGGTGACGTTGTCGTCGCCGCCGGCGCGGACGGCCGCGTCGACGAGCGCCCCGCACGCGGCTTCCGGCGCGCCCGCGTGGTCGCGCAGGAGGCGTTCGATCGCGGCGTCCGCCACCATCCCGGTGAGGCCGTCGCTGCACAACAGGAACGCCTCGGCGTCGGTGGTGTCGACCTCGAAGACGTCGGGGGCGAGGTCCTCGTCGATGCCGACGGCGCGCGTGAGCTGGTTCCACAACCACGATTCCCTTGCCTCGGCGAGGGTCAGCGCGCGTTCGCGGACGAGCTCCATGGCGATCGTGTGATCCTCGGTGATCTGGGCGAGGCCGTGCGAATCGAGGCGGTAGACGCGGCTGTCGCCGACGTGGGCGATCCAGCCCTGCCCGGCGCCCGCCCACAGGATCGAGAGCGTGGTCCCCATTCCCGCGAGCGACGGGTCGGCGGCGGCGGCGGCGCGGACCGCCGCGTTCGCCGCCAGCACCGCGCTTTCGAGGGCGCCGGCGGCGCGCCCGGCCGAAAGCGCATCGCGTTCTTCGCCCAGCCGGTCGAGCACCCAGCCGCGGGCGAGCGCGCTCGCCACGCCGCCGCCCGAGTGCCCGCCGAGGCCGTCGGCGACGGGGTAACAGGCGAGATCGTCGTCGGCCGCGAAGGCCGCCTCGTTGCGGGCGCG
>JACZUY010000057.1 GCA_022572945.1 Pseudomonadota bacterium | reverse complement strand
GGCGATTGGCGAGCTCGTACTCGCCGACCAGGGGTTGCGAAATGACGTCGGCTGGTCGGTGTTTGCCTGTTTAACGCAACGCCGTCGGAAGGAGGGTCGCGTGAGCATCGATCCGCCTCTGGGGTACCACACGGTTACGCCGCGCATCGTCGTCAGCAACGCCGCGCCCACGATGGGCCCCGCGAAAAATCCCACCCCGCCGATGTAGGTGTTGATCAGCACCGCTCCCGATTCGACCAGTCCCATCATTTCGTAATTGATGATTTCCGTGTTGATCGCCAGCAGGCCGCCGGGCGCGAGCCGCCGCAGGTAGTCGGCGAACGCCTCGACCGTGTAAAGCGTCGATACGCGAAGCGCCCTGATCCCCGCCGGCGAGCCCGGCAGCGACAACGCGATCAGGTCGTAGCGTTGGTCGGTCGCGCCGGCGAAGGCGCGCCCGTCGCCGATGTGCACCCGCACCTCCTCGCGGCCGTATATCCCGCCCGCGAAGTCGGCGAAGTCGCGCTCAACGAGGCCGATCTTCTGCGCGTTCAGCTCGACGACGTCGATCCGCCGCGCCCGGTGATAGAGCGCGCGCAGCACCCCTTCGCCACCGCCCGCGCCGAGGAGCAGCACCGCGGGGCGTTCGAGCAGGTGATACGGCAGCGCCTGCGCCTGGAAATCGAGATACGCGAGCGGCTCGAGGCCGCCGTCGAAACGGGTGATGGCGGCGAGCGCGTCGCCGTCGGTGAAGACGCCGATCTGCTCGGGCGGCTCGGCTGTGTTGTTGAGGCTCAGGCCCGGCGCGTGGCGAAGCGGCGTGATTCGGCTGCGCACCGCGGTGAGCAGGCCGAGCGGGCTCGACCGTTCGACCGCCACCTCGGCGCCGGGAACGCGCAGCGCCTGGCTGAGGCCCTTGTACGGCGAAATCCGCGGCTCCAGCCAATCGCCGGGCATCGCCGCCGCCAGCGCGGCGCCGCACACGGCGAGCATCACCGCCCTCGCGCGCGATGCGCCGACCCTCGCGTCGAGGCTCGCCGCCACCGCGGCGGCGAAGCCGAGCGCGGCGATGAGCCGCAAGCATTGCGACGGCGGCAGCACGAACAGGACGATGACGATCCCCAGCGCCCCGACGCCGGCGCCCACGAGGTCGAAGCGATAGATGCGCCCGGCCTCGGCGCGGAACCGGGTGAGCGCGATGCCGATGAACCCGCCGGAGAAGAAGAACGGCACCGCGAGCACCAGATACATCGCCATCAGGTAGGCCGGCTGGCGCGCGTCCCACGCGAGCTCGAGCGGGTTGAAGGGAATCGCTTGGGCGAGCGTGAAAGCGGCCACCGAGGTCAGCCCGAACAGCGCCGCGGCGGCGGGCAGTACGGCGTCGAGGCGCGCCTCGATCCACGCCCGGCCGAGCGTGAGCGCGGCGCCGCTGGCGCCGATGCCGAGGAGCGCCAGGCTGATGATCATCGAGGCGAAATGGTGCCACTGGGCGATCGAGAACAGCCGCATCAGCAGGATCTCGTAGCCGAGCGCGGCGGCCGAGAGCGTGGCGATGGCGATGCCCAGCGGCATCCCTGCTCTTTTCCCTATTTCTTGCGGACCAGCGGCACGAAGCGGACGGGGAGCATCTGCCGCGTCGTCACGCTGCCGTCGGCGGCCTTCTCGATCAGCACCAGCTGCTGGACGAGGAACCTGCCGCCGACGGGAATGACCATGCGTCCGCCCGGCTTGAGCTGGGCGATGAGCGGCGGCGGAACAAAGCTCGCGGCGGCGGTGACGACGATGGCGTCGAAGGGCGCGCGCTCTTCCCAGCCATAGTAGCCGTCGCCGATGCGCACCGTGACGTTGCCGTAACCGAGACGCTCGAGCCGGGTGCGCGCGCGCTCGCCCAGCGGCTCGATGATCTCGATGGTGTAGACCCGCTCGACGAGCTCGGCGAGGATCGCCGCCTGGTAGCCCGAACCGGTGCCGACCTCGAGCACCACCGAATCCTCGTCGATCCCCAACAGGTCGGTCATCAGCGCCACGATGTAGGGCTGCGAGATCGTCTGGCCGTAGCCGATGGGAAGCGGACGGTTGATGTAGGCGTAAGGCTTTTCGCTGTCGGGGACGAACTCGTGGCGCTTCACCGCGCCGATGACCTCGATGACGCGCGCATCGAGCCGGTCCTTGCCGATGTAGCGTCCGGTGGCGTGAACGTCGGCCTCGATCTGCTTGACCAGCACGGCGCGCCGCCAGGCGTACTCCTCCTCGTCCGCGGCGGCGAGGGCCGCACCGCTCCACGCCGCGAACACGAGCGCCAACGCCGGCCACGCCTTGATGGCGGCGGCAACCCGGCTTGCGACCACGCTTCGAGCCGCGCGCGCGTGCGCCGCACGTGACCGCCGGCCGAATAGAGCCTGGCGCAGCCAGCGGGCGAGGCGCTTCATCATTTCGTCGCGGACGAACCGGGGTGGGCGCGCCCCCTCGCGCCCGGCTTCGCCCGCCATGGCAGTCATGTCGTGCCGGCAATCCTCGTGTGTGCGCGCCGGCCCGTGCCGGCCGCGCGGTCGGGCCGATGGTATGCCGCGACCCGGGGCGGCGCAACGGCGCCCGCGCGCGGGTGGTGTCCGATGGCGCTATCCGAACGGTTCGACGCGCTCGGATTGCGGTCCGGAGACGCTGGCATACCGCGCCGCGCTGGCAAATGCGTGTATATACACGCTTCTATGGGCCCGGGGCAACGGCTTCGCGCCGAACACACAAAGCGTGTATATACACCTTCCGTGGGCGGGCGCATGGCCCTGGTGTGGAGACGGGCGTGTCATACCGGCGGTCATTATGACCCACTCATACCAACGAGCCCATGAACGAACTTCGTTGGCAAGCGCGCCAGCTTTGATCGCAACAAGAAGGGCGTCGCGCCTTGATGAGCGCGCAGCCGGCGTGGCGATTGAACGCGACGGCGAGTCGATTCATCGGCTCGCCGGTATCATAATGACCGCTGGCAAGCGCGCCCGCTTTGATCGCAATAATTGCGCCCCGCCGCCTATGCTTACGTCAAGGCTGCGTGCCGATTGAACGCCCATCGGTCATGCTTGATGACCGATGGTGTCATTCGCCGACGCAATCCTTCGCCGGCCCCGCGCGCGCCGGGCCGCTCTGCGATTGACCGCGCACCCCGGCGGGGCCATCCTGCGGGCGCCGCGAAGGAGGATCGAGATGACCGCGACCACCGCGACCACCGCCGCCCTCGAGCCGCATGGGGGCCACGAGCGCGAGATCAGGACCGAGCTCGCCGCGTGCTACCGGCTGATGCCCCGCTTCGGCATGACCGACCTGATCTACACCCACGTCTCGGCCCGGCTCCCCGGCGCGCAAGGCCATTTCCTGCTCAACCCTTACGGATTGTTGTTCAACGAGATCACCGCCTCGAGCCTGGTCGAGGTCGACGCCGAGGGCGACGTCGTCGGCGACAGCGAATGGGGAGTCAACCACGCGGGCTACGTGATCCACAGCGCGATTCTCGACGCCCGCGACGACGTCAACTGCGTGCTTCACACCCACACCCGCGCCGGCGTCGCGGTCTCGGCGCTCGCCTGCGGCCTGTTGCCGATCAGCCAGCACGCGCTCCTGTTCCACGATCGCATCGGCTATCACGACTACGAGGGGTTCGCGTGCGACCTCGACGAGCGCAAACGCCTCGCCGCCGACCTCGGCGACGACGACGCGCTGATCCTGCGCAATCACGGCCTGATCACCGTGGGCCGAAGCGTCGGCGCCGCGTTCGTGACGATGTACACCCTCGAAATGGCGTGCAAGGCGCAGATCGACGCGATGCGGACCGGCGCGGAACTGGTCGTGCCGTCGGCGGAGGTCTGCGAGGCGACCGCGCGGCAGTTCACGCGCGACGAGGACAGTTCGACCTTCGACCTGGCGTGGGACGCGCTCGTCCGCCAGCTCGACCGCGAGGAGCCCGACTACCGCGATTGACGGATTCTCGGACGTGATCCCGTGAAAGGCGCTTCGGCTTGCCCCGCGGATGTCAGCTCATACCAAAGGAACCCGACCCTGAAAGTTCCCGCGGGGCCGCCTGTTACCGCCGAACCGATGAAGGCACCTTCATCGGTTCGGGCGGCAAGCGCGCCAGTATTGATCGCAATAATTGGGCGCCGCGCCCGCTGGCGCGAAAGCCAAGGGGCCGGATGGCCCCGCCCGGCGCCTGAGGGAACATTAGGCTGAGTCCGATCAAGGGCTCGCCGGTACGACCGGGCGATTCGGTCGCCGAATTTATCCGTCGCTTTCACGAACCATTGACCGCCCGTGAGGACGGGCGGCGCTATCATGTCTCGCGCGGGGGGCTTACCGGCCAGGACGGCAAGGAGTTCCCGAAATGCGTTTCCCGACACGAATGTTGGTCACGGCCCTCGGCGGGGCCTTGCTTGTCGCCGTTATCGGAGTTTCCAGGGAGACGGCGACCCAGGAGGCGTCGGGCGGGCAAGCGCCGCCGGGGCTCGACGAGGAGCTGTCGGGCATCAGCGGCGATCCCGGCAAGCCGCGCCGGCATTTCCGGGTGCGCAACCCGGCGCGGCTCGAAGACGACGAAGCGCGCGATATCTATGCGCAGATCGTCGATCAGATGGTCGCCGGCTACGCGCTCTCCGACGATCCCTCGGCCGTGGCCTACCGGAGCTGGCGGCGGTACAACCGCGTACCTTACCTTTCCGCCACGCACGGCAAGCGCTACATCAACCATTACGTCAACGACGCGGCCAAGGATTACGGCCGCTACGAGCAGGCCGGCGAAATGCCGGTCGGGGCGATCATCGCCAAGGACAGCTTTTCCGTTGCCCAGGACGGGACGGCGCATGACGGGCCGCTGTTCCTGATGGAAAAGATGGCGCAAGGCTTCAACGAAACGAGCGGCGATTGGCGCTACACCATGATCATGCCCGACGGCAGCGTCTTCGGCGCCACCTTGGGCGTCAACGCCGGCGGCGTGGCGTTCTGCATCGATTGCCACCTGATGCGGGAGAGTTACGACCACCTCTACTTCCCGCCACCCGCCGACCGCCGACACTTTTGATACCAGCGGTCATTATGATCGCCTCATAATGACCGCTGGCAAGCGCGCCACCCTTGATCGCAATAATTGGGCGTCGCGCCTTATGGCGCGTAGGCTGCGTGCCGATTGAACGCCCATCGGTCATCCTTGATGACCGATGGTATGAGTCCGACGCGCGCTTGACCGCACCGCGCCGGCGCTTCTACAACGACGCATGTTCGGCTTCAGCATTCAGAAGCTCATCGTTCTCGCCGCGATCATCGCCGCGGTGTGGTACGGCTTCAAGTTCATCGGCCGGCTCGACAAGGCGCGAAAGCACGCGGCGAAGCTGACGCGCGACGGGGCGCGCGCTGCGGCGGGCGCGGCGCCTGCCGCCGAGACCGAGGATATGGAGCGCTGCGAGGCCTGCGACGCATACGTTTCGGCCCGCGATCCCGCCTCGTGCGGCCGCGCGGACTGCCCGTATCCGGGCTGAAGCCCGCCTTGACCCTCGCCCGGCCGCCGGTTATTTTGCGCCGCAACATAGGCACCGCCCGGCAAGTTCCGAGCCGGCGACGGTCCAAGGTAATCGGCCGATGAGTGCGTCCAATCCGCCGTCGTTCCAGGACCTGATTTTCACCTTGCAGCGCTTCTGGGCGGCGCGCGGCTGCGTCATTTTGCAGCCCTACGACATCGAGGTCGGCGCCGGCACGTTTCACCCGGCGACGACGCTGCGCGCGCTCGGACCCGAGCCGTGGAACGCGGCCTACGTGCAGCCCTCGCGCCGGCCCGCCGACGGCCGCTACGGCGAGAACCCCAACCGGCTGCAGCACTATTACCAGTTCCAGGTCATCCTCAAGCCCTCGCCCGATGACATCCAGGACCGCTATCTCGAAAGCCTCCGCGAGATCGGCATCGACTCAGGCCTCCACGACATCCGCTTCGTCGAGGACGACTGGGAGAGCCCCACGCTCGGCGCGTGGGGGCTGGGCTGGGAGGTCTGGTGCGACGGCATGGAGGTGTCGCAGTTCACGTACTTCCAGCAGATTTGCGGCATCGACTGCGACCCGGTCTCGGGCGAGCTGACCTACGGGCTCGAACGCCTCGCGATGTACGTCCAGGGGGTGGAGAACGTCTTCGACCTCGACTGGAACGGCGCGGGCGTGACCTACGGCGACGTGTTCCGCCAGGCCGAGCGCGAGTTCTCGGCGTACAACTTCGAGCACGCCGACACCGACATGCTCACGCGCCATTTCGCCGACGCCGAGACCGAGTGCAATGCTTTGCTGGAGAAGGAATTGGCGCTGCCGGCGTACGACCAGTGCCTGAAGGCGAGCCACCTGTTCAATCTGTTGGACGCGCGCGGGGTGATCAGCGTCACCGAGCGCGCCGCGTACATCGCGCGCGTCCGCGCGCTCGCCAAGGGCTGCGGCGCCCAGTGGCTCAAGAGCCAGGGCGTGGAAGGCTAGGCGGTGGCGGAACTTCTGCTCGAGCTTCTTTCCGAGGAAATCCCCGCGCGCATGCAGGCGCGTGCGGCCGAGGACTTGAAGCGGCTGGTGTGCCAAGGCTTGACGGACGCCGGGCTCGAGTTCGAGAGCGCCGAGGCGTTCGCCACCCCGCGCCGCCTCGCGCTCGTGGTCGACGGTTTACCCGAAGAAACTGCGCCCGACAAAGAAGTGCAGAGGGGACCACGCGTCGATGCGCCTCAGAATGCAATCGATGGGTTCCTGCGAAAGGTAGCGCGCCCGAGCGTCGAACATGAGGACATCAAGGTCCGAATAACCGATAAGGGCGAGGCTTATGTATTCGAGACACTAATCGCACCCAAGACCACCAAACGGGTATTGCCTTCATTGATTCAGGACGCGCTCGACGCGGTTCCGTGGCCCAAGTCGATGCTATGGAAGCCTGGGCAGACGCAGACGTGGGTACGACCAATCCGAGGCATCCTTGCGGTCTTCGATGAGAAACCGTTGGACCTCGAATATCATCTTATTCATTCGCCGGAGGTCGTCGCGAAACCGACGGAAGACGACACGGTATTCGCCGGCAACACCACGCGGGGCCATCGCTTCCTCGCGCCGAAGCCGTTCGCGGTCAAGTCATTCGTCGACTACAAGGCCAAGCTCAGGAAGGCGAAGGTCATTCTCGATCCGGCCGAGCGTCGGCGGGTGATTGAGGAGGAGGCCGCCCGGCTCGCCAAAGCCGAAGGGCTCACGGTCAGGCCCGATCCCGCATTGGTGGCCGAGAACGCCGGGCTCGTCGAGTGGCCGGTGGTGCTGATGGGCGAGATCGACCCCGCGTACATGGACGTGCCGACCGAAGTGCTGACCACGGCGATGCGCCACCACCTCAAGCACTTCGCGCTCCTCGACAAGAAGGGAAAGCTCGCGCCGCGGTTCCTCGTCGTCAGCAATATGAAGACCGAGGACGGCGGCAAGCAGATCATCGCCGGCAACGAGCGCGTGCTTCGCGCCCGACTCGCCGACGCCAAGTTCTTCTGGGACCAGGACCGCAAGCGCACGCTCGAGAACCGCATCGGCGACCTCGACGGAATCGTCTTCCACGCCAAGCTCGGCAGCCTGGGAGAGAAGGTTAAGCGTATCGAGGCGCTGGCGGCGGAGATCGCTGTGCCCGGCGCCGATGAAAGCGCCGTCCGCGAGGCGGGCCGCTTGTGCAAGGCCGACCTGACGACCGAGATGGTCGGCGAGTTCCCCGAGCTACAAGGCGTGATGGGCCGCTATTACGCGCTGGACGAAGGCAAGCCGGCGGAGGTTGCCGACGCCATCGCCGAGCACTATTCGCCGGCTGGTCCGAACGACGACTGCCCCAATGCGCCGGTGAGCGTCGCCGTCGCGCTCGCCGACAAGATCGACACGCTGGTGGGCTTCTTCGCAATCGACGAGAAACCGACTGGCTCCAAGGATCCCTACGCGCTCCGCCGCGCGGCGCTCGGGGTTATCCGGCTTGTCGTTGAAAATAATTTGCGTATTCAATTAGCCTACGTGGCCAGGCAAGCGATTTTGAACTACCCAGATTCAGTTCGGATGTATCCGCATTCAGTCGAGTATGCGGCTGCCCGAATTGAGGATCATATGACAGCGGAACATGATCTCCCGCATCACCATACCGTAGCGAAGCAAATCGCGTGGTCGATAGTCGAGTTCATTACCGAGCGGCTCAAGGTGCACCTCAAGGAAAAGGGCGTGCGGCACGACTTGATCGCGGCCGTCTTCGCGCTGGGCGGCGAGGACGATCTGGTGCGGTTGCTCGCCCGGGTCGATGCGCTGGACAGTTTCCTCGGCACCGACGACGGCGAGCATTTGCTGACCGCCTACCGCCGGGCCGCCAACATCGTTCGCATCGAGGAGAAGCGCGACGGCGCGCGCTACGATGAACCGCCAATCGCGGACTTGTTTGTGCAGGACGAGGAAACCTCTCTACACAACAGCCTTACGGCATCAGCGACCGCGAGTTCTGTAATGCTCGAAAACAAGGAATTTTCGCGCGCTATGTCAGAACTCGCCCAACTGCGCGGTCCAGTGGATCGGTTTTTCGATGAGGTGACCGTGAATTGCGATAAGCCGAAGTTGCGCGAAAACCGGTTGCGGCTGCTGTCAACCATCCAGGCGACCATGAACCGCGTCGCCGATTTCTCCAAAATCGAGGGCGGCGAGCGATGACCCAATGGGTCTACCGCTTCGGCGACGGCGCGGCCGAGGGCTCGGCGGCGATGCGCGACCTGCTCGGCGGCAAGGGCGCCGGGCTCGCCGAGATGTCGAACCTGGGACTCCCGGTTCCGCCCGGCTTCACCATCACCACCGAGGTCTGCGCCGCGTATTACGCCGGCGACCGCCGCTACCCGGACGGCCTCGCCGACGAGGTAAAATCGGCGCTCAAAGCGGTCGAGGACGCCGTCGGCGCCGCGTTCGGCGACCCGGCGAAGCCGCTTCTCGTCTCGGTGCGCTCGGGCGCGCGCGCCTCGATGCCCGGCATGATGGACACCATCCTCAACCTCGGCCTCAACGACGACACCGCCGAGGGCCTGGCGCGGCAAAGCGGCGATGCGCGGTTCGCCTACGACAGCTACCGCCGCTTCATCCAGATGTACGCCGACGTGGTGCTCGGCGTCGATCACCACCACTTCGAGGAGCTGCTGCAGAACCACAAGACGGCGCGGGGGCTGACCCTCGATACCGAGCTCATCGCCGACGACTGGCGCGAGCTCGTCGAGGCCTACCGGACAACGGTCGAGAAAATTGTGGACGCGCCGTTTCCCGACGACGTCGAGGACCAGCTCCGGGGCGCCATCGGCGCGGTGTTCGGCTCGTGGATGAACCAGCGCGCGGCGACCTACCGGCGGCTCCACGACATCCCCGAAACGTGGGGCACCGCGGTCAACGTGCAGGCCATGGTGTTCGGCAACATGGGCGACGACTGCGCCACGGGCGTCGCCTTCACCCGCGACCCCGCGACCGGCGAAAAGGCGATTTACGGCGAGTACCTGATCAACGCGCAAGGCGAGGACGTGGTCGCCGGCATCCGCACGCCATGGCCCCTGACGCTCGCGGCGAAACACGCCAACGGCTCGCCGCTGCCGGCGATGGAGGAGGCGCTGCCCGGCGTCTACGCCGATCTCGTCGCCGTGGTCGGGCGGCTCGAAGGCCACTACCGCGACATGCAGGACGTCGAGTTCACGGTCCAGCGGGGCAAGCTGTGGATGCTGCAGACCCGCGCCGGCAAGCGCACCGCGCAGGCCAGCGTGCGCATCGCGGTCGACATGGCGGGCGAGGAACTGATCACCGAATCCGAAGCGCTGTGCCGCGTCGATCCCGCATCGCTCGACCAGCTGCTGCACCCCACGCTCGACCCGGAGGCGCCGCGCACCGTGCTCGCGCGCGGGCTGCCGGCGTCGCCGGGCGCCGCCTCGGGCATCGCGGTGTTCAGCGCGGACGAGGCCGAGGACCTCGCCGCGCAGGGCAAGGCGGTAATTCTGGTTCGCGCCGAGACCAGCCCCGAGGACATCCACGGCATGCACGCGGCGCGCGGCATCCTCACCAGCCGCGGCGGCATGACCAGCCACGCCGCGGTGGTGGCGCGCGGCATGGGCCGGCCCTGCGTCTGCGGCGCGCGCGAGCTGCGCATCGACCATCACGCGGGCGCGTTCACCGCCGGCGGCGTCACGGTGAAGGCCGGCGACGTCATCACCATCGACGGCGCCACGGGCGAGGTGATGCAGGGCGCGGCGCCGATGATCGAGCCCGAGCTATCGGGCGAGTTCGCCACCCTGATGGCGTGGGCCGACGGCGCGCGCGCGCTGGGTATCCGCGCCAACGCCGATACTCCGGCGGACGCGCGCACCGCGCTCGAGTTCGGCGCCGAGGGCATCGGCCTGTGCCGCACCGAGCACATGTTCTTCGAGGCCGACCGCATCGTCGCGATGCGCGAGATGATCATCGCCGAGTCGCCCGAGGCGCGCGGCGCGGCGCTCGCCAAGATCCTGCCCATGCAGCGCCACGACTTCGCCGAGCTGTTCCGCATCATGGCGGGGCGGCCGGTGACGATCCGGCTCCTCGACCCGCCGCTGCACGAGTTCCTGCCCAACTCCGACGCCGAGCTCGCCGAGCTCGCCGCGTCCACCGGCGAGGCCTTCGACAGCGTGCGCCACCGCGCCGCAATGCTCCAAGAGGTCAACCCCATGTTGGGCCACCGCGGCTGCCGGCTCGGCATCTCGTACCCCGAGATTTACGAGATGCAGGCGCGCGCGATCTTCGAGGCGGCGGCGGCGGTGAGCGCCGAGACCGGCGAGGCGGTGACGCCCGAGGTGATGATCCCGCTGATCGCGACGCGACAGGAGTTCGACATCCTCAAGGCGCTCATCATCGCGGTCGCGGGCCGCGTCGAGGAGGAGACCGGCGCCAAGCTCACGTTCCTCGTCGGCACCATGATCGAGCTGCCGCGCGCGGCGCTTCGCGCCGGCGAGATCGCCGAGGCCGCCGAGTTCTTCAGCTTCGGCACCAACGACCTGACGCAGACCACGTTCGGCATTTCGCGCGACGATTCGGCGAGCTTCCTCGAGTGCTACCAGCGCCTCGGGATATTCGGGCGCGATCCCTTCGTCAGCATCGACGTCGACGGCGTTGGCGAGCTGGTGCGCATCGCCGTCGAGCGCGGCCGGGCGGCGCGCCCCGACCTCAAGCTCGGCATCTGCGGCGAGCACGGCGGCGACCCCGACTCGATCCGCTTCTGCCAGCAGGTCGGCCTCGACTACGTCTCGTGCTCGCCGTACCGGGTGCCGATCGCCCGCCTCGCCGCCGCCCAGGCGGCGCTCGAAGGCGCCGATGAGGAGATCGATGCGGCGTGACTGCCCTACCAGCCATCAGCATTCGGCTGTCAGCTTTCAGCTTTCAGCTTATGGCTGACGGCTGATTGCCGAGAGCTTATCCAAGGAGGATGTCCATGAGCAGCGACCCCGACTGCATCTTCTGCAAGATCGTTGCCGGCGAGATTCCGTGCTTCAAGCTCTACGAGGACGCGGCCACGCTCGCCTTCATGGACATCAACCCGGTCAACGACGGCCACGCGCTGATCATTCCCAAGGCGCATTACGCCGACGTGTTCGCGGTCTCCGGGGACGCGCTCGCCGCCACGGCGGCGATGGCGAAGAAGGTGGCGGCCGCGGTGCAGGCGGCGCTCGAGCCCGCGGGCATGAACCTGCTCCAGTGCAACGGCGAGGCCGCCAACCAGTCGGTCATGCACTTCCACGTGCACGTCATCCCGCGGCGCATCGGCGACGATCTGGGAATGAACTGGGAGCTCGAACCCGGCGACATGGACGCCATCGGCCGAATCGCCGAGCGCATCCATGGCTTATCCAGCCAAATCGTGGAGGGCTCAAGCGCCAAGGGCTACGAGATCATGACGCCGAGAGACGAACAGTCCGGCTCGGGGATCGTCTGCATCCGCAAGCAGGGCCTCGACTCCGTAGCGATCGTGCGGGAACTCGCCGAAAAGAACGTTGTCGTGGCGCCCCGTTTCGGTTGGGTCCGCGCCGCGCCTCACTTTTACGCCAACGAGGACGATATTGCCCGCTTCGTGGAGCTACTGCCCTGACCCGGCGGCCGCGGGCTCTTCGGGTTCCGGACCCCGCGAGGGGAGCGTCTCGAGCGCCAGCCTCCGCAGGGGAGGCAGCGCCTCGAACGAATCGTTCAAGGCGCTGCTGCGGATAAATCCTTTTTCATCGCGCGCTCCGGCGTACATCGCCATCAGCGCATCACCGAAATCCGTACCCCTGGTGAACTTCGGCGGTTCAGCGAAAGCAATGACCTTGAGCGTGTCCGTCAGCCGCTCGGCCCAAATTCTGGCCACTCTCTTGGCGTCCGTGTCGCCGGCCAGAGCCAAATCCTCCCGCGTCATTTGGACGAGCACTTCTTTTCCGGTGCCGTCTTCCTCCGTCAGCACGATGGCAGGCAGTTGACCCTTTTCGTTATCGATGCGGAGTGACTTTCCTCGTTCGGCGACGGCTCGGTCGACAGACCGCTGGATCTGATCGACCAGTTCTCGCGCCCGTTCAGCTCCCCCGCCGCCTTGCAGCGGATCGTTGACCATGAAAATGGCGATCTGGTTCAGCTTGATCGCGATCGGGACGCCGGAAGTCCGCCCCTCGTTCGGCAGCAGAGTGTAGGACACCTCGGGAACCGGCAGCTCGAGTTC
>JACZUY010000056.1 GCA_022572945.1 Pseudomonadota bacterium | reverse complement strand
TCGAACTCGCGTCTCGACGCCACCTGCGGTTGGCAACGGCCGACCGTAAACTCGCCCAGGCCGCCTCACGCATCGGTGTCGCTCTCTTCCCTACGTCCGAATGAAGCCTTTTCGGTCGCCTCCCTCCTCCCAAGAATGATTGCCTACATTACGCGTGCACTTGAGCGGGACCACACGGATCTTCCGGTTGGGTGCCCTTGATGCGCCATGCACTCCGTACCCGACAGATACGCTGCGTTGGAGGCCTACCCGGCCATTTTCTTGATGAACTTGAGTCCTTCGCGGGCGAGTTCGTCGCCGTCTTTGGCGAAGGATCGCCAGATGGCGCAGGCGGCGGCGAGTTCCTCGTCGGACTCCCCGTTTCCCGCTACCAGCACCGTGGGCGGTGCCGCTGCAGCCAGGATGTCCACCGGCTTCTGGAGACCCTCCCGCATCACCGCCAGGTCCCCCGCGCAGACGAGGACATCGGCATCTGCAGAGCACTCGACGACGCTACGGGCTGCGTCGGCATCGCGGTGAATGTCGCTGAAGAGGAGGAGTCGCATGCGGACCTTGCCTGTCAATGGGGGTCGAGCGGCTCGAGGCCCATGCGCCGGCTGTCTTCGGGCGTCACGGGCCGACGACCGGCGAATCCCGCGGTGATCTCGTGCCAGTGGGCTACGGTCGGCTCTGCTCTCATCCAGCAGAGGTAGACCCAGCGGCCGTCCAGGGTCGTCGGGAAGTCCAACAGACCGTGCTCGAGGCCCCCGGACGGGAAGCGAATGCCTCGGGCTAGGATCTCGTCGTTGACCACCTCCTCGATGCGCTTCGTGATCGCGTCGATGGCCGCCCGGTGCCGCAGGAGCTCTGCATGGTCTGGGTTCCCTTCCTCCAGGACCTTCGGTCCCCAGAGCGCGTCGAGGATCTGGAGCTGCTGTTCGTGTTCCTCGAGCTCCCGTCGGAGGCGCTCGACCTCCGCCATGACATCTTCCATCTCAGGGAGGAGTCGGTTGGCTTCGGCAATCGTGAAGGCGTGGCTGTGGAACGGCTCGGTCATGACAGGATGCGACGGCGTTGCGGTGATTCGGGATGACCCCATACGGAGTATGCAACGAGCTTCAAGAAGTGGAAGCAGCGTCCACTCTTGCACGGCAGTGAGGTTGAAGTTGAACTACCAGACCAGGCGCGTCGTGATGAATACGTTCGTCGTCCGGGAGCGGGCCACGGGTGTGGCCAGCCCATCTGTACGCAATCGGGCTTCTCGAGAACCCTGACGTTGGAGAAGTGCAGATGGATCCACGCGGTGTGTGGCGGGAAGTTGTCCTGATCGGGCTGCATCGTGTGGGCGACGAAGTGGAACTCCGTCTCGTTCGAATTCACGAACCCGGTTAGGTCAAGGTCGGACTGGCTCACGACCCCTTCTTTCGGCCATCATCCGTACCGGCCTCACCCCAACGAGCCAGGAACGTCGACACGAATTCCTGGACTCGAGCGGGCTCGACCGTGAGAGGCGCCAGCGTGAGCGCCACTGTCAATGCGACGTGGTACCCTTCCGACCGCGAGGCGAGAGCACGCTCGTACGCGGGGTGGGCTTCGTTGACCCACACGGTCGACTCCACGAGTCGGCCCAGCGCCGGATCGTCGGGGCGGCTCTCGAACCGGAGCGAAAGGCTGTACGTTGCCGGCTTTTTCCGCGTCTTGCTTCCAGGCAGCGAGGCGTCCCCCGTACGGTCAGCCTCAGTGGTCTCGTGCCCTCGTTCCGGCGCGCCGGCCTCGTGGCCGAGTGCCTCGTCGGGGGTCGGCGATGTGCCCTCGGCCGACGGCGTGGCTGCGCCGCGGTCTGCCTTGAGTGCGGGACTGACACCCTTGCCGGGCGATCCCGGTTCACCCAGTGCGAGACGACGTTGACCGCCCGGGCGGCGCTCGACGAGCGTGGCGATGATCGCATCCTGGGGCGTCAGATCAGCCTCAGTGGAACTGGAGCCGAAGATCGGGCTGGCTTTGGTCCGGTCGGTGGATCGGAAAGGCCTGGGAGAATGTTGTTCCCACACGCGGTTGTCGGCTGTGTCGATCAGTCGAAAGTCGGTCTGAACCGTCATGGAGCGGGTGACGGTCTCGACCTCCTCCGTGCGGATGTCGGTGCTTCCGCCGCCCCCGCCATGGCCTCGGCGAGCGGCGTCAACGCCGCCGGGTCGGTCAGGTCCACGCCCTTCGCGTTGCGCCGCGCCGGACGATAAAGGTCGGCGGGCAACGGGATGCGCGGGTGCGGGATTTGCTCGAGCCGCCGCACCTTGGCGACGGGATCGGCGATGATCTCGTCGAACGGCAGCGCCTCGTCGACGATGCGGTTGACGAACGAGCTGTTGGCGCCGTTCTCCAACAGCCTGCGCATGAGATAGGCGAGCAGGTCCTCGTGGCTGCCCACCGGCGCGTACACCCGGCAGGGGATGCCGAGGTTTTCGTCGCCGACGATCTGGGCGTAGAGCGCCTCGCCCATGCCGTGGAGGCGCTGGAACTCGAAGTCGCGGCGGTGGCCGGCAAGCTCGAGCACGGTCGCCACGGTGTGCGCGTTGTGGGTCGCGAACTGCGCGAACAGGGCGTCCGGATGGGCGAGCAGGCGCTTGATGCAGGCGATGTACGAAACATCGGTCGAGGCCTTGCGGGTGAACACCGGATAGCCGTCGAGCCCGCGTTCCTGGCTGCGCTTGATCTCGGTGTCCCAGTAGCCGCCCTTGACGAGGCGGAGCATGAGGCGGCGGCCGTGCCTGCGGGCCATGTCGGCGAGCCAGTCGAGGAGCGGGCCGGCGCGCTTCTGATAGCACTGCACGACGACGCCGAAGCCGTTCCATCCGGCGAGCCCGGGGTCGCCCGACACCGCCTCGATGATGTCGAGCGTAATATCGAGGCGCTCGGCCTCCTCGGCGTCGAGCGTGAGGCCGATGTCGTGGTCCTTGGCGTCGGCGGCGAGCGCCTTGAGGCGCGGCGCCAGCTCGTCCATGACCCGGCGGGCCTGGGCGAACTCGAAGCGCGGATGCAGCGCCGAAAGCTTGACCGAGATGCCGGGGCCGGCGAACACGCCCTTGCCCCGGCCGGCGCGGCCGATCGCGGCGATGGCGCCCCTGTACGCCTCGAAATAGCGGTCGGCGTCGGCCATGGTGTGCGCCGCCTCACCGAGCATGTCGTAGGAATGGCGGTAGCCTAGCTCCTCGGCCGCGCGCGCGCGGCCGAGCGCCTCGTTGATGGTGCGTCCCATGACGAACTGGCGGCCGAGGATGCGCATCGCCTGGGTCACCGCGCCGCGGATGACGGGCTCGCCGCTGCGCTGGATCAGCCGCCCGAGCACGCCGCCGAAGTCGTCGGCGTCGCGCTCGTCGAGACGCACGACGCGCCCGGTCAGCATCAGCGCCCAGGTCGAGGCGTTGACGAACAGCGAGTCCGAGTGGCCGAGGTGCCGCTCCCAGTCGGCGGTGGCGATCTTGTCCTTGATCAGCTTGTCGACGGTTGCCGCGTCGGGCACGCGCAGCATCGCCTCGGCGAGGCACATGAGAACGATGCCTTCGTTGCTCGACAGCCCGTACTCGTGGAGGAACGAGTCGAGGCCGCCGTGGCCGAGCCGTTGCCGGCGCACCTCGGCGACCAGTTCGCGCGCGCGCCCGGCGATGCGCTCGCGCGCGCCGTCGGACAGCTGGGCCTCATCGAGGAGACGCTTGACGAGCCGGGTTTCGTCGCCGCGGTACGCCTCGCGCAGCGCCGCGCGGAGAGGACCCGGCGCCGGCGGCGGCTCGGCGAAGATCATTCCGCCGGCGCGCCTATCGGCGCTCACCGCCGCGACCGCGACAGCGTGATCAGTCCCTCCGGCGTGAGCTTGTTGCCGGTCAGCGTGTGATCGCCATGGACCATGCGCCACGATAGCATTTCTTGCGCGTATTCGAGAACCGTTGCGGCATGCGCCGGGTCGCCGGCGAGGTCGTTCAACTCGTCCGCGTCGCTCTCGAGATCGAAGAACAACGGCGGCAGGCCGTTGAAGTGGAGGTACTTGTAACGGCTGTCGCGGATCACGGTCACGCTGCACGCGTCGAAGACGATACCCAGCGCCCTTTCCGCCCGGTCGTCGGCGACGTCGCGAAAGTCGTACTCCCAGTGCGCCGCGCTGCGCCACGACGGCGGCGCGCCGCCGTCGAGAAACGGCGCCAGCGAGCAACCGTCGCACTGCACCGGAATCTCGCGGCCGACGAGATCGAGGATGGTGGGCATCACGTCGACGTTCTCGACAAAGGCGCCGACCCTGCGGCCGCGCCCCTTGTCGAAGCGCTCGCCCGGCGCGCGGATGATGAGCGGCACGTGGAAGGTGCCGTCGAAAGTGTTTTCCTTGCCGACGAGCCAGTGGTCGCCGAGCATGTCGCCGTGGTCGCTCGAGACGACAATGAGCGTGTTGTCGTACTGGCCGATCTCTTTGAGCCGGGCGACGAGACGGCCGATGTGGTCATCGACCTCGGTGATCAAGCCGTAGTATGTGGCGCGCAAGAGGCGAAGCTCGCGATCGTCGAGGTGGGTGACGCTGCTCTTGCCCTTTAGCACCCAGGCGATGAACGGATGCTGCCGGCCCTCGGTCTCCGGCGTCGCCGCGCGCCGGGGTTGCGGCACCTCGTCGGCGCGGTACATGCGATTGTACGGCTCGGGCGCGATATAGGGCGGGTGCGGCCTGAGATACACGAGGTGCAGGAACCACGGATCGGCCCCTTGGGAGCCAATGAAGTCGAGCGCGCAGTCGGTGCTGAAAGCGGTGTCGCTGTCCTCGGCGCGGTACCGCGCCGGCGCGTCGAACGGACCGAAGCCGCCGATCGCCGCATGGCCGTTCTCGGGACCATACATGTCGAAAAAGTTCTCGGGCACGTCGTATCCCTTGGCCGCCAGATGCCGCATCCAGCCGACCGGCTGGGTGGGCGTCGGAAACGGCGGCATGAAGGGTGTCAGAAGCAGCGGCGTGAAGCCCGGCATCACGCCTTGGTAGCCCCGGCTCAGCACCGGATCGTCCGGCTCGTGGACCCTGGGGTCCACGCTGGTGTC
This sequence comes from Pseudomonadota bacterium, assembly GCA_022572945.1. Taxonomy (GTDB): domain Bacteria; phylum Pseudomonadota; class Alphaproteobacteria; order JAAXGF01; family JAAXGF01; genus JACZUY01. The sequence continues at coordinate 7,796 of JACZUY010000056.1, read as the reverse complement.
GGTGTAACCGATGAGCGCCGGGTCGTAGCCCGCCGCGCGCATCTCGAGCGCGATGTTGGTAAAGCGCGCATCGAGCGGCGTGCCGTTGCGGAACGAGCGGTGGTTCATCATGTACATGCCGGTCAACAGCGAGGCCCGGCTGGGACCGCACGGCGAGCACTGCACGAAATGGTTAGTGAACAGAACGCCTTCGGCGGCGAGCGCGTCGAGATGCGGCGTCCGGACCGTGGGATGGCCGAGCGCCGAAAGACAATCCGCGCGCCACTGATCGGGGGTCACGAGCAGGATGTTGAGCGGCGTTCCCATCGCACCATCCGTACCAGGCCGTTTTCGCGCAGCCGATGTCTTTCGCGGGTCTCGGAAACCGTCACGGCGGCGCGGATTGTCGCGCCAATGCGGCATCGTGTGCAAGCACAAAAACCGTGTCCGGCGCGCCCGTCGACCGACGCCGCGGCGGCCGCCCGGCGCGCCGATCGCATGCAAATGATTGTTGTGCAAGGGAGTTCAATAAGACTTTGATGGGGTTCGCGAACTCGGTGATTGGACTAAGCGCAAGAATACGTTATTTAAACCTTGGGGGATGCTGGGAAACCGTGACCGGGTTTGACAAAAGGGGGCTCGATTCATGAGCTTCAAGCTGAAATTCTGGGGAGTTCGCGGGAGCATCGCGTGCCCGTCGCCGAATCACATCGCCTTCGGCGGCAACACGAGTTGCATCGAGGTCTCGGCCGGCGGAACCAGGATCATCCTCGACGCGGGCACCGGCATCCGCAACATGGGGCATTGGCTGCAGCGCAAGAACGTCACCGAGGCGACGGTCCTTCTGTCGCACGTTCATTGGGACCACATTAACGGCTTCCCGTTCTTTTCGCCGGCGTTCCACAAGGATTGGTCGTTCCACATCATGGCCGGCCACCTTGCCAAGTTCGGCGGTATCCGCAACGTTCTCGCGGGGCAGATGACGACTCCCACCTTTCCCGTGCCGCTCGAGGCGATGCGCTCGACGATGACATACGAAGACTTCGACGCCGGCGACAGCTTCAATTTGCCGGCCGACTCGAAGGTCAAGATTCGCACCGCGCCGCTCAACCATCCCGACGGCGCCACCGGCTACCGCATCGAGTATCAAGGAAAGTCGCTGTGCTACGTCACCGACACCGAGCACGTGCCGGGAAAGCCTGATGAAACCATTCTCGGCCTGATCGAGGGCACCAACCTGTTCATCTACGACTGCACGTACACCGACAAGGAATTCGAACGCAAGAGAGGCTGGGGCCACTCGACGTGGGAGGAAGCGGTCCGTCTCGCGCAGGCCGCGAACGTCGAGAGCCTGGCGATCTTCCACCACGACCCCGACCACGAGGACCGGTTCATGGAGCGGGTCGAAAGCCAGGCGCGTCAGATATGGTCGGGCGCGTTCGTGGCGCGCGAGCACATGCGCGTCAACCTGCTCTAGCCGACCCGGTTGCTTTCGCTTCGGCGAACCGTTCGCGGGCCATGCGGTCGGCGACTTCGTTGGTCGGCGCCGCGTCCGCCTCGGCGCGCCCGAAGACCTCCATCAGCGTGTCGTAAATCCCCTCGGTTTGCTTCATCGCGCCGTCGCGGTCGTAGCTCGCGCCCTCGAACGAGATGTTGATGATGCCGCCGGCGTTGATCACATAGTCGGGGGCGTAGAGGATGCCGCGTTCGGCCAGCGCCGCCCCGTGCCGCGCGAGGCCTAGCTGATTGTTGGCCGCGCCGGCGACGATCGCCGCCTTGAGGCGTGGAATAGTGTCGTCGTTGAGCACCCCGCCAAGGGCGCAGGGCGCGAAGACATCGACCTCGAGATCATAGATCTCGTCCAAGGCCGCGGGTTGGGCGGCGAAATCCGCACGCGCCCGGTCGACCAGGGCGGGATCGATGTCGGTGACGAAGAGCTCCGCGCCGGCCTCGCGCAGATAGCCGCAAAGCGCGCGCCCGACGTGGCCGACGCCCTGGACGGCGACCTTCAACCCGGCGAGCCCGTCGCGTGCGAGCTTGTGCCTCGCGGCCGCCTTGATGCCGGAGAAGACGCCGTAAGCCGTGACCGGCGAGGGATCGACGAGCCCGGCGACGTGGCGCGTGACGGATTGCACCACGGCCATGTCATCGGCCGAGGTGCCGACGTCCTCGGCGACGATATAGCGCCCGCCCAGCGCGTCGACGCAGCGGCCGAACGCCCGCAGAAGCGCTGCCGACTTGTCGGTTCGCGAATCGGCGATGATGACCGACTTGCCGCCGCCTTGCCCGGTGCCGGCAAGCGCGTGCTTGTAGGTCATCGCCCGGCTCAGCCGCAGCACGTCGGTGAGCGCTTCCCGGTCGCTCGTGTACGGCCACACGCGGCAGCCGCCGAGCGCGGGCCCGAGCGCCGTGCTGTGGATCGCGATGATGGCCTTCAGTCCGGCTTCGGGGGCGCTGAAGAAAGCGACCTGCTCGTGATCGTCGAAGTCGGGCGCGTCGAATACGGTCACGGTTTCGTCTCCGTCCGGGGCGCCGGGCCGAAACGGCACGATATCATAGGGCTATCGGAATATCCGGCGCAAATCCCGCCGCTCAGCCATGTTTGGCGCGCAGCGCCCGGGAGACCTTCGAGGCCGGCTCACGCCCCAGGGCGTCGCAAATGAACCAGCCGGTTTCGACCAGCGCGTCGAGATCGACGCCGGTCGCGACCCCCATGCCGTGAAGCATGTACGCGACGTCCTCGGTCGCCACGTTGCCCGAGGCGCCGGGGGCGTACGGGCAGCCGCCGAGCCCGGCGACCGAGCCGTCGATCACCCGCACCCCGAGTTCGAGCACCGCCAGCAGGTTGGCGAGCGCCTGCCCGTAGGTGTCGTGGAAATGCGCGGCGAGGCGCTCGATCGGCACCTCGGCCGCGACCGCCTCGACCATCTCTCGCGCGCGCTTCGGCGTGCCCACGCCGATGGTATCGCCGAGCGAGATCTCGGCGCAGCCCATGTCGAACAGCGCGCGCGCGACCCGGGCCACGGCGACCGGCGCGATGTCGCCCTCGTAAGGGCAGCCGAGCACGCACGAGACGTAGCCGCGCACGCGCACGCCCCGCACCGCCGCCGCCTCGCACAGCGGGCGGAAACGCTCGAGGCTTTCGGTGATCGAGCAGTTGATGTTGTGGCGCGAAAATGTCTCTGAGGCGGCGCCGAACACCGCCACCTCGTCGGCCCCGGCCGCCACCGCGGCGTCGAATCCCTTCATGTTGGGTGTGAGGACAGGGTATCTAATCCCCTGTTTTCGCGTAATTCCTTCCATGACATCGGCGGCGTCGGCGAGCTGCGGCACCCGTTTCGGCGAGACGAAGCTCGTCGCCTCGATCACCGTGAGCCCGGTCGCCGACAGACGGTCGATCAGCGCGATCTTGACTTCGGTCGGCACGGTACGCGGCTCGTTCTGGAGGCCGTCGCGCGCCCCCATCTCGACCAGCGTCACGCTGTCGGGCGCCGCCATCTCAACCGTCCCGCATGACAACACGTGCCGTGACTTGCGCAATCGGGAACATCAGCTATATGCTATCATGACGCTATCACACCACTCGGTTGATATTATGGCACAGGTGATCGTCCGCAATCTCGACGATACGGTCGTCGCCCGCCTCAAGCGGAAGGCGGCCGACAACGAGCGGTCTCTGGAACAGGAGCTCCGTCTGATATTGACCGCCGCCGCCGGCCCCGATCTCGGCGAATTTCGCGAACGGGCGGCGGCGCTCCGCGCGAGCCTGGCGGAACGGCCCCAAACCGACAGCGTCGATCTCATTCGCGCGGATAGGGACCGGTGAGACTCGTGGTCGACGCGAGCGTCGCCGTAAAGTGGTTCCTGCCCGAGGAGCTGAGCGACGCCGCCGATGCGCTTCTGACCGGCGAGCACGAGATCTGTGCACCGGACTTCATGCTGGTCGAGGCCGCGAACACGTTTTGGAAAAAGGTACGGCTCGACCAAATGACCCCGGCCAAGGCCGACGAGGCCCTGTCCGAGCTCGCCGCCGGCGTGATCGACATTCGACCCACCTCGCCGCTGCTCCCCAGGGCGTTGGCAATGGCGAACCACATCGGACATCCCGTTTACGATTGCATTTACATCGCCGCCGCCGAAGCTTGGCCGGCAGTACTCGTCACGGCCGATCACGGCCTCGCCGAGGCGGTGAAACGCGGGGATTGGAAGGCGAAATACAGCACGCTCAATCAATGGAATCCGTCACGGTAGGTCATGCGCCGTCCGTGCTGAAGGCGATCAGCTCCGCCCCTTCCTCGACGCGATCGCCGGGCGCGTAGTTGACGCGCTCGACGCAGCCGTCGGCGGGCGCGGCGATGGTATGCTCCATCTTCATCGCCTCGATCACCATCAGCGGCGCGCCGCGCGAGACCCGCGCACCCGGCTCGACCTTCACCGCGACGACCTTGCCCGGCATCGGCGCGATGAGCCGGTTGTCGGGCCCGGCCTCCTCGCCGACGCTGTCGAGCGGGTCGTGGTGGAACAGCCGGTGGCTGGCGCCGTCGGCGAACACGGTCACCTCGCGCCCGCGCTCGACGACGGTGGCGGTGACCCGTTCGCCGCCGATCTCGGCGACGAGGTCGCCCGCGTCGTTGCGTTCGCCGCGCGCCGCGACGGCGCCGCCGGGCAGGTCGAGGCGGTAGCCGCCAGCCGTGAAGCGCACCATCACCACGCGCTCCGCATCGCCGTCGAGGAAACGCAACGCATGGCGCGCCTCGTCGGTGAGCCGCCAGCCGGTGAACAGCCCCCAAGGCGAATGGGGGTCGCGCGATTCCCGCGCGGACGCGTCTTCGGCGCGACGCAGGAGCGCATCGAGACACGCGAGCGCGAGCGCCCGGTCGGGCGCCGGCCCGGGCGCGGGCATGATCTCGGCGCGGTGGCGCTCGACGAATCCGGTGTCGACCGCGCCCGCGGCGAACGCCGAATGCGCGGCGACCGCAGCGAGGAAGGCGACGTTGGTCGCCACGCCCGCCACCTGGACGCCGCCGAGCGCGGCGCCGAGCCGCGCGACCGCCGCGGCGCGGTCTTTCCCCCACACGATCAGCTTGGCGATCATCGGGTCGTAATGGACGCCGACCGAATCGCCCTGGCGCACGCCGGTATCGACGCGAACACCGTCATCCTCGGCGGGAAAGCGCAGGTGATCGAGCCGGCCGGCCGAGGGCAGGAAGTCGTTTCCGGGGTCCTCGGCATAGATGCGCGCCTCGATCGCGTGGCCGTCGATCGCGAGCGCGTCCTGCGCGCAGGGGAGCGCCTCGCCCGCGGCCACGCGAAGCTGCCATTCGACCAGGTCCTGGCCGGTGATCATCTCGGTCACCGGATGCTCGACCTGGAGCCGCGTGTTCATCTCGATGAACCAGAACGCGCCGTCCGCGCCCAGCAGGAACTCGACCGTGCCGGCGCCGACGTAGGCCACGGCGCGCGCCGCCGCGACCGCGGCCTCGCCGATCGCGCGACGCGAATCCGCGTCGAGCGCCGGCGCCTCCTCGACGATCTTCTGGTGGCGGCGCTGGATCGAGCAGTCGCGCTCGAACAGGTGGACGACGTTGCCGTGGCCGTCGCCGAAGACCTGGACCTCGACGTGGCGCGGCCGCTCGAGGTAACGCTCGAGCAGCACCTTGTCGTCACCGAACGCGCTGTTCGCCTCGCGCCGCGACGCCGCCAGCGCCTCGGCGAATTCGGCCGCCGACGCGACCACCCGCAGGCCCTTGCCGCCGCCGCCGGCCGCGGGCTTGATGAGGACTGGAAAGCCGACCTCTTCGGCCGCCTCGGCGAGCGCGGCGTCGTCCTGCGCGTCGCCGTGATAGCCGGGCACGACCGGCACCCCCGCCGCCTTCATCAGCGCCTTGGCGGCGCTCTTGTCGCCCATCGCCTTGTCGAACCCTCGATAACCATGATTGACTCGTGTCAGCTCCAGTTCGAGATGATCCAGAACATCGGACGGGAGTGTGACTTCGACGATGATGTCGTCAGAATTGAGGGGAGGCGTCCAGAGTTGACCATGAGCCTCGTTGTCCGCGGCGGTAAAGCCTCGAAGTTCTGATGAGCCGTCAGTGGTATAGACGAACAGCGTTCCGCCTTCCGGCATATCGTATCGCGTGAAACCAAGATTGATTGATGCGGCACCGGCACTCACCAGTCGCAGACGCCACAGCCAGGTGTCCTGATCGAGTTGCTCCCAGGTGCCGGAGTTTTCAGGCGTCAGAAAGACGCCGTTGGCGATTGCGAAACGATAGGGAAGTCCCTGAGCATCCCGCGCAAGGTCTTCCTCCTCCACCATCAGAAGATCGATGCCGGGCATCAAGCGGACATCAACCAGTTCCACCGGATTGACAGGTCGAGATTTTGCCGTCGGCACCAGATTTCGCGCGGAGTTGAGCGGATTAGAGGTGTCGTAGAATCTGATCGGCTGGGCGGATGCGGTTGCCCCGGATTGGGCCAGCCATGCCAGACCCGCAATCAGAAGCGAAGAAACATGAAGCCTGTTGCCCAGGAGGTTGGCTTTGAAGTCAGTGTCATACTGCATCGTGAATTGTCTCTGGAGACTGAGAGTCTGAACGTCATGGGGTTCAGTCTCGGACAATAAAAAATGAAGTCTGAAGGGTTCTCAATGAATGTATCTCATATTGCCGGAGTGTAAACCCTAAATGGCTTATTTGCAACACTTTATGAGACTATAGTCCACTTTTTTCCGAGCGATACCTCGGGATTTATACCACACTTGTAATCTGATTCGTGAAGAAGAACAAAACAGATCTGCCGTTTCTGTGAACCCCCCTGAATAGCAAGAAAACGAATCCAGGCCAGATATATAGTGGGGTTGATTGGCAACGGACCCGTGTGAGTACGCTCGGCAAGAAACGGAGACATTGAAGATGCTTCCGCCGCAAGACGCCTGATAATCCGTTCAAACCTTCCAGACGTTACAGATCGCAATACCCCCAAGGTTTGACGGTGATTACCGATTCCGGGCAAAGCAACGGTCTTCCGTCAAGGGTGTGCAGACGACTCCCGAATGTGGCTGATTGAATCGTATTATTATGAGTAAGTACGATAATGAAAAAAACAGAACGCACCAATTTGATTGAACGAAGGAGAGCGGGACGTCTGGCTGATACTGAACTGCAGTGCACCTTGGGGCTGATACAGAACATCTCCGCCAGCGGCATGGTACTCCTGTGTCGAGACAATCAGCTGGAGCATCTGCCCCACCGATTGCGCGAATTCCTCGGTGCCGGTACGTAGTGTGCCGGCCGACTGAGCCTGGTCGATCATGAGGGCACGGCTATCCGCGTTCAGCTCGTAGCCCCCCAACATTTCCAGGCACCCATCCAGCAAGCGCTCCGCCGACATGGTGGGGCCCTCGGAACCCAGCCGGTCGATGATGGCCCGGATACCAGGTGTGTTGATAGCTCCCATCTCGGCGGTGGCGAAGTTGATCCGCTCCAACAGGGTCCCGCTGTCGATCCACTCTTGGCCGGTATGCCAACCTTCTACCGTGGGAGGGTTCAGCAGGTCCTGTCCCATATACCGGATTTCTTTGACCGGGTCATACAAGCGGGGCGCGGGCCGGACGAAAGTCCCGGTCATCCGTAGGGTGCTCGCTACCATTTCGGCCGGGCTTTTAACTTTGGCAAATCGGGCGTTCTTGAAAGCTTCCGAATTGAACAACACCCGCAGCATGGGACGGATCTCGAAACCCGACCGGAAGTACTCGTCTTCCAGCGTCTTGACCAATTCCGGGTACCGGGGGGAGGTGCCCTGCCCGAACGGCACCC
>JACZUY010000218.1 GCA_022572945.1 Pseudomonadota bacterium | reverse complement strand
CCCGGGCGCGGAGGAAGATCGGCGCGACCGCCCGCGACTGGCGCAGCAGCACGTCGCCCTGCCGCGCCAGCTCGAGGCTCGCGGCGAAAGTAGCGGCAACCGCCGAGCGGCCGATGATGCCGCCTTCGAGCTCGGGCGGCAGGAAGCTCGAGAGCTTCCGCCAGCCGCGTGTCCCGCGAATCAGCCCGGTCAGCCGCTTGAGCGCCTGATCCAGGGTGTGGAGGCGCGACGGCTCCACCGTCAGGCGGCCGATGGTGGTGCGAATCTTGTGGTCGGCGTAACCCTTCAGCAGCTCGTAGAGCGATAGCTCGTAGACCGGGTGCCTGATGACGCGCACGCCCTCGGGCGCGCCGCGCGCGAACACGTCGCGGCCGAGCCTGGGGCACGCCATCAGCCGCTCGCCCGCATCGCGCATCGCCTCGAGACGGCGAAGCTGCAGCGTGAGCGCGGCGGCGAGCTCGTCGCCGCTCGGCTCCTCGCCGCCGGGCGGCGCGGGCAGGAGCAGCCGCGACTTGAGATACGCGAGCCACGCCGCCATCACCAGATAGTCGGCGGCGATCTCGAGGTTGATCTCGCGCGCGCGCTCGATGAACGCGAGGTACTGCTCGGCGAGCTGCAGGATCGAGATGCGCGCGAGGTCGACCTTCTGCTCGCGGGCGAGCGCGAGCAGCATGTCGAGCGGCCCTTCGTAGCCGTCGAGATCGACGTGGAATCGGCCCTCCGCGGCGGGGCGGCGCTCGGGCTCGTCGCTTTCGAACGGGTCGGCCATCGTTTCCATTGCCAACCCTACCCCAAGAGATGCGCAATTACTTGGCTGACCAACTCGTGCTCGACGCCCGTGATCGAGGTGATTCCCGTGATTACGTACATGCTCGGCAGCCAAACAACCCAGTAGAAGACGTGCAGATCGATCCCGAGACTGTCGCCGGCCATGGGCAATACGAGCACCGCGCCGATAACGATAAAGATTCCCCAGCGTTCGAGCCGCGACAACGGCACGGCGAGCCGATCGGGCAGCAGGCCGACCGCGACTCGTCCGCCGTCGAGTGGGGGTATCGGCAGCATGTTGAACACCGCCAGTATGACGTTGATGAGCAACGACGCGCCGAGCATCAACGCGGTCCATGTCAGCACGGGCCCGGGCAAGAAATGGACCAAGCGCAGGAGCCCGGTCGAGACGAGGGCGAGGCCAATGTTCATGCCTGGTCCCGCGAGCGCCACCCAGACCATGTCGCGCTTTGGGTTCCGCAGCCGCGCGAAGTTCACCGGCACCGGCTTGGCGTAGCCGAACACGAACGGTGCGAACAGCAACAACAATCCCGGCAGCACGATGGTGCCGAAACGGTCGACGTGGCGGATCGGGTTGAAGGTGACGCGGCCCATGCGGCGCGCGGTGTCGTCGCCGAGCCGGTCGGCGACCCAGCCGTGCGCGGCCTCGTGGAAGGTGATCGCGATGACCACCGGGACCACCCACACCGAGGCGATGTAGAGGAAGTCGAGAGCGGCGTCCATCACGCCGCCTGGCCGACGCCGAGAAGCGAATCCAGCCGCGCCAGCGCCGCCGCGCGGTCGAACGGTTCGGGCGCGCCGCGCATCGCCTCGGCGGCGGCGAGTCGCGCGAGCGCGGCATCGTCGAGCGGCCGCACCGCCCGGTCCACGTCGGCCATCTGGTCGAGATCGCCGCTGCAGTGCAGCGCCACGTCGCAGCCCGCGGCGAGCGCCGCCCGGGCGCGCTCGCCGAGCCCGCCGCGCAGCGCCGCCATCGACAGATCGTCCGACGACAGGAGCCCGTCGAAGCCGAGCTCCCCGCGGATGACCTCGCTGATCACGCGCGCCGACAGCGTCGCCGGCGCGTCGTCGATCGCCGTGAACGCGACGTGCGCGGTCATCGCCCAGGGCGCATGGCTGAGCCGCGCGAAGGGGACGAAGTCGCTCGCCCTCAGCTCGGCGAGCGGCGACTCGACCACCGGCAGCGAGTCGTGGCTGTCCGAGCGCGCGCGGCCGTGTCCCGGGATGTGCTTGATTTGCGGCAGAACGCCGCCCGCCAGCAGGCCCTCGCAGAACGCCTCGCCCAGCGCCGCGACGACCCGCGTGTCGGCGGCGAACGCACGGTCGCCGATGACGTCGTCGGCGCCGCGAACGGGCGTGTCGAGCACCGGCGCGCAATCGACCGTGACGCCGAGATCATCAAGCTCGGCGGCGATCAGCCGGGCGTTGAGCCGCGCGGCTTCCCGGGCGGCGTCGAGGTTCGCTCCGGCGAGCGCGCCGATGCGCCCGGCCGCCGGCGCCGCGCGCCAATGGGGCGGCTTGAGCCGCGCGACGCGCCCGCCTTCCTGGTCGATGAGCACCGGCGCGCGGTCGTCGCCGACGCAGGCGCGGAAACTCTCGACCAGCGCCCGCACCTGAGCAGGCGAATCGCAATTGCGCCCGAACAGGATGAGGCCGAGCGGCCGACGCTCGCCGAAGAACCGCCGCTCGTCGCCGGACAACGCCGTCCCGGCGCAACCAAAGATCACGGCTTGGGGCGGTGGCGATGGGGAACGCGGCAAGGGGGCGACTCGTCCGGGGTTGGCGCGGCTGCGGGCGCCAACCTAGCGCCGGCCTCGCGCCCGCGCTACATAAATCCAGCCGAGCAGCGGCAGCGCGGGCGGCGCCCATCAACCGCCGGTTAAAATTGAGCCGCGCTCACTGCCGGACGACGATGCAATCGACCTCGCGCGCCTTGAGCTTGGCGCACAGCGCCGCGGCCTCGGCCCGGTTCGCGAACGGTCCGACGCGCAGGCGGAAGTAGACGCCCTTGCCGTCGCCGAGGTCGGCGCGCTCGACCCGCGCCGTATAGGCGCCCAGCAGTTCGCGGTTCGATTTGACCAGCCGCCGCCACGCGCGGTCGGCCTGCGAAATCTTGCGGAACGAGGCGAGCTGCACGAGGTGCGGGCCGGCGGCCGCCTTCTCTTCCTCCGCTGGCGGGGTCGAAGCCGTGGCGGGCGCCTTGCTCTCCGCGGGTTTCGGCGCGGGCGCGGGTTCCGGGGCGGGTTCGGGCACGGGCGCCGGTTCCGCCTTGGGCGCCGGCGGTGCCGGCGGCGGCAGCGGCTCTTCGGGCGGCGGCAGCAGGCGCTCGAACGTCTCGCCTTCGGTTTCGCCGGCCACCATATCGTAGACCAGCTTGTCCTGGTTGGGCACGGCCATTCCGCCGGGGTCGTCCGGCCGCATCTTCACCGGGCCTTCCCCGGCCTTGATCCGCGGCATCTC